>JAQGJF010000367.1 GCA_028290765.1 Tardiphaga sp. | reverse complement strand
ATTCCCGGCAACGAGAAGGCGGTCGGCGGCATCATCAATGGCTTGGTCACACAGGGCCTCGAGGTGATCACCGACCGTACCCATCTCGTCCATGTGTCCGGAAATCCGCGCCGCGACGAATTGCGCGACATGATCTCCTGGGTGCGTCCGCAACTGGTGATCCCGGTCCACGGCGAGGCGCTGCATCTGTCGGAACATGCCAAGCTGGCGCGGGCCTGCGGCGTGCCGAAAGTCCTGATCTGCCGGAATGGCGATCTGGTCCGGCTGGGGCCGGGCGATCCGGCGGTCATCGAGCAATTGCCCTCGGGGCGGATCTACAAGGATGGCTCGATCCTGGAGGATTCGAAGTCGCGCGCCGTGGTCGAACGGCGCCGGCTGGCGTTTGCCGGCTGCGCCTTCGTGGCGATCGCGATCACCGACAAGGGCGAACTGGCCGACGACCCCCAGGTCGACCTGGTCGGCGTCCCCGAAAAGAACACCGCCGGCGAGCCGCTCGACGACCTCGTCTTCGACGTCGTGGT
Organism: Tardiphaga sp.; assembly: GCA_028290765.1. Next base: position 7,617 of record JAQGJF010000367.1, on the reverse strand, counting down.
TTCCACCATCGAAGGTCTGCCGCGGGCCAAAAAGCGTGATCCCGACGCCATGGCGGAGTCGGTGCGCCGTGCGGTACGCTCGGCACTGTCGGAGCAGTGGGGCAAGAAGGCGCTCTGCTACGTTCAGGTTCTGACGGTCTAACAAAGCTCGAAGCGGAGGGTGTCATGCTGGGCCGGCTCAATCATGTGGCCATCGCGGTCGCCGACGCGGAGAAGGCGGCCAGGATCTACGGCACCGCCTTCGGGGCGGAGATCTCGGCGGCGGTGCCGCTGCCGGTGCATGGCGTGATCACGGTGTTCGCGACGCTGCCGAACACCAAGATCGAATTCATCCAGCCGCTCGGCGCGGCGTCGCCGATCGCAAAATTTCTCGAACGCAATGCCGACGGCGGCATCCACCACATCTGCTACGAAGTGCCCGATATCATCGCTGCGCGCGACACCCTGATCAGGGAAGGCGCGCGGGTGCTCGGCGACGGCGAGCCGAAAATCGGCGCCCACGGCAAACCCGTGCTGTTCCTGCATCCGAAAGATTTTTCCGGCGCACTCGTCGAAATCGAACAGTCCTGAGGGATCGATGGTCTATACGATCTCAACCGCGCTCGCGATCTACTTTGTCCTGTGGTGGATCGTGCTGTTCGTCACGCTGCCGTTCGGCGTGCGCAGCCAGCATGAGGACGGCGAGAGCGTCGCGGGCACCGATCCCGGCGCGCCGGTATTGCCGCAGATGGCCCGCAAGCTGATATGGACCACGGTGATATCGGCGGTGATTTTTGCCGTCGCGATGTGGGCCTATTATGCGGGCTATCTCAACATCGAGCGGCTGTCGAAGCTGATGGGAACGCCGTTTTGAGCTGAAGCGGTATCGTCAGCCCCGTCATTGCGAGCGAAGCGAAGCAATCCAGAGGCCAAAGGGAAGAACTGGATTGCTTCGTCGCAAGAGCTCCTCGCAATGACGGAGTTAGCTCTCAGCTCCAGCCTATATCATCCAGTTCTAGCCGCTCTGGACTCAGTGCCTGCCGTCGTCACCCGACTCGCGGATTATGACCATCAGCGCCGAGGCGCCGCGTTGGTGCCAAGCCAATTCGCCCGCACTCCGGTTCCCCGCTCGCTTGAATGACAGCCGTAACGTTCTTCTGTGCCGCGGAAACCAACGCGTAGCGCAGCCGCTCCATCTTCTTTCCTCAGGGGGCCAGAACTCATGGAGATTTGCCATGAACGAGGACAGACCTGTTCCGCCATCCACCGGCCTGGGCGCGTGGTGGGATCCCATCGGCGCGGAAATGTCATTTGTCATGATGCACTTCACGAGGGCTTACATCGACGGCTTGGCATCGTGCGATCCCGTCAGTCGTCGGGAAATATCGCCAGCCAGGCAGAAAGGCGGTGTCGCGATGACTGACAGCGACATGCGAGAGGCCGCGGATTGGAAAGCGGTTCACGACTTCTGGTTTCCCGCCAGCCTCGAGGGTGCCAATTTCGAGACGCATCTGCAGCGGGTAAAATGGTGGATGATGGGCGGCGCCAATGCGGAACTTGGCAGGTTCGCCCCGACGGTCCAGGCCGCGAAATCCGGTCGCCTGGATCATTGGCTCGCCGAGCCGCTGGGACGGCTTTCCCTGATCGTGGTGCTGGATCAGTTTCCGCGCGGCCTGTTCGCCGGCACGCCCGAGGCGTTCGCATCCGACGGGACCGTGCTGCGGATCGTCGAGAAGGGTTTTGAAAATCGACACTTCAATTCGCTTCCGGGACTCTGGGAGCGGTTCTTCTTTCTTCTTCCTCTGATCCATGCCGAAGGCCCGGACCATCTGGCGCGCATCCAACGCGTCATTTCCATCTGGGAGACCCTTGCCGCCGACGTTCCGGAACATTTGCTGCCCCTTCATAAGGGCGCGCTCGGCCGGGCCCGCGCGCATTTCGACGTCATCGCCAGGTTCGGTCGATTCCCCCATCGCAACGCCATAGTCGGGCGTCGCTCCACTCCGCGGGAGGAGGAATATATCGCCCGCGGCGACTTCGTTCACACGCGCCCGATCAGCTCTGACGAACTTGGCCTTGATCGCCCGACTTGATGTCGGATGAAAATTGTGTCGGCCGCCGTCTCCTTTTGATCATGTAACATCTTGAAAAAGGCAGAGAATCTTCCCCTGTGAAGGTGTGTGCCGGCGAGCGGGCCGCCAAAAAGCTACGCTGTTGCCTCCGAACCGAGAATCGTTGCTAAATTTTTGCCGGGGCTTCGCCAACTATCGGGGTCCACCGGACGTTTTGTGTGTCCTGTGGGGTTCGGCGACCCTTCTGAACTCAGCACAGAAACGACCGTCAACAGACTGTATTGCGGACTCGTCGTGAACGGTCTCGGCGCTACCTGATCGAGGAAAACCGCCCGCCCGCGCGTAAGGCGAGCTCAACCGCAGGATTCACGGAGATCAAATGCCGCAGGACCAGAAGGATATCGCTCCGGACGCCACCGCGAGCAGCACGAAAGGGCTATCGCGGCGCCAACTGCTCGATAGCAGCATCGGGATCGGCGCGGTTCTGCTGACCGCGGGGGCCGCCGGCGCCCAAGACCACGTGCACGGCAAAATGGACATGTCCCCCACCATGGGCATGGTGCCGGATAAACCAGCGCCCGCCACGGATCAGCCGCTGGTCGAGCCCGAGGTGCGGCGGTCCGTCAATGGCGTGCTCAGCACGACCTTGCGGGTGGGCTATGGCTACCGTCAGATCGGCGGTGTCAGGCTCTATGCCAGGTCCTATGAAGGCGGCAGCCCAGGGCCCACGCTGCGCATGAAGCCCGGCGAGACGTTGCGCATCAAGCTGATCAACGATCTGCCGCCGAACCGGGACTCGCTTCCCGCCGACATCAGTCAGCCGCATATGTTCAACAACACCAATTTTCACTTCCATGGCTCTCATGCGAGCCCGAGCGGCATTGCCGACAACGTCATGCGCTCGATGGCCCCCGGCCACACCTACGACATAGAGATCGCGCTGCCGAAGGACCACACCAAGGGGACCTACTGGTATCACCCCCATCACCACGGCAGCGCCGATATCCAGATGTCGAGCGGCATGGTGGGCGCCGTCGTCATCGAGGGCGATTTCGCCGATGTGCCGGAGATCGCCGCCGCCCGCGAGCGCCTGCTGGTGTTGACCCAGGTGGTCTACGACTCGCACGGCATGGTGGAGAATTTCGAGACGTTGTTTCCGGAGACGGCGACACGTTTCCTGGCGATCAACGGGCAGCGCCGACCGACGATCGAGATGCGCCCGGGCGAGGTGCAGCGCTGGCGTATTCTCAATGCGGCCTATCAGGACGACATGCTGCTCGATCTGGAGAAGCACGATTTGCATGCCGTCGCCTATGACGGCATCCAACTCGGTGCCGTGCAATCCCTCAAGCAGGTTCTGATCGCGCCGGGCCAGCGCGCCGATCTGCTGGTGCAGGCGGGCCCCGCCGGCACCTATGCCTTGGACGCGGCACCTTATGATCAGGGACACCCGTCACCGGTCGGCCCCCTGGCGCGCCTGGTGGTGTCTGGCGCGCCGATGAACATGAAGCTGCCGCGCGCATTGCCGCCGCCGCCACTGGAAAGCATCAAGGAAACCGAAATTACCAACCGTCGCACGGTAACCTTCTCGGCAACCGCGCCGGAGGCGGATGCTGCCGGCCATTGGCGGGAATTCAGCTTCTTCATCGACGACAAGAAGTTCGATCCCAACCGCATCGATCAACGCGTCAAGCTCGGTGCCGTCGAGGAGTGGACAATCGTCAACACGCATGAGCATGACGACCACGTCTTTCACATCCACACCAATCCGTTCCAGGTCGTGTCGGTCAACGGCAAGGCGCTGGCCGTGCCGGAATGGCGCGATTCGGTGATCGTGCAGCGCAAGGGTGGCAAGGTCGTATTCCGCTCACGCTTTCTGGATTATACCGGCGTCTACATGGTCCATTGCCACATGATGAATCATGAGGAAATGGGCATGATGCAGACTGTTGAAGTCTACAAAGGCTGAGCGGAAACGATCATGAAGCTGGCCACAATAATAGAGGCCAGCGGCTCCGGGACCGCCGCAGATTCCATCTGCAAATAGTCGAAGCGGGTCTCGCGCGCGGCAAGCGCGCTAAGATCGCACCATTACATGAATCACCGGTGGCAGATCACGCTCGATACCGGCGTTCTCCGTTGCGCTATCCGATGCAAGCGCAGCGCTGACTAAATGCTGTCAGTCAACCGGCGTTGTGGCCGATTTCCATGCGCACATTCTGCGACCCGCTTGCTATCGCCGTGGTTCAGCCGCATGAGGGACGTTTTTCAAAACTGTTTGAAAAAACAAAACTGTTTGAAAAAAAAGAGCAGGGCCGCAGCCCTGCTCGGAAAATTGTGTCGACCCTTTATCCCCGAAATGTTTGGATTTATCCTTGATTGACGGGGCGACGCTGCTTGTGCGCGCCAGGGCTCCTCCCGAGACTTGGACCACCAGACGAAAACCTTTCGGTCAGTCTGAGAGTGAAGTGGTAGCCGATCTTTTTGCACTTGTCACCATTTTCGGCAACGAATGTTCAAAATTAAGGCAATTGTTGAAATGATTGAATTCCTACCATTCTGGGTTGTAATCTGTGGCAATTGCATTAAGTTTGGGCAGGTGCCGTACGGGCATTGCAGCGGCAAATCCTCAACGCGCAACCGCGTTGAAGCAGGATCGTTTTATCAACCGGCGGCCGATGGCCGGGGAACCTAATCTCGACTTCTTCATCTGTGCATGATTAGGTGGCACACGATCAACAGGCGGGTTCAATCATGCGACGGCGGCTGGAATTCTTCATTCCAATCGTGCTGTTCGCCGTTCTGGTGCAATTGATGGCACCGATCGGCGCGTTTCGCGCTGTTGCGCAGGCCGTTTCCGATCCGCTCGCCATGGCCTCGATCTGTTCCGGGATGAGCGCCTCCGAAGGGCAGGCCATGCCCTCCCATACGCCCGATTCCCATGCCGATTGCTGTGCATTTTGTGCCGCCGGACACGGCGGCACGGCCGTGATCGATCCGCCTCTGCCGGTCTTTGTGCATTTGCAGCGCCAGTACCAGCGCGTGGTCTGGCTCGAGTCGACGGACGCCGTATCGGCAGTCCGGGTCGGCTCCAATGCGCAGGCCCGCGCTCCCCCGGCCTTTTCCTGAACTGACGATTGGTTTGCACGGAGGCCGGGCGCGAGCCGCCTCCATCCTGACGCTTCAGTACGCCGGACGTTGTCCGATACCGGGAAATTCCATGATACGCCGACCAGCCCTCAGTGGCGCCAGCACGTTCGTGCTGTGCGGCCTGCTATGCGCCGCTCCACGCCCGATCAACGCGCAGACCGCGAGCCAGACCTTGCCGCCGGTGACGATCGACGCGCCGGTCCAGCGTCAGGCGGTTCGTCCCGCCAGGAAACCGCCGCAACGCGCCGCCTCGGCGTCCCGGCGCAACCGGCCGATCCAGACCGCCACAGCCAATCCATCGGTGCCCAATCCACCGGCGCCGCAGGGCGACGGCGGCACCGCGAATTCGTCGCTGGGGACGCCGCCGATCAAGCAGAGATACCAACTGCCGCAGACTTCGGCGAGCATCACCGCCGCCGAGATCGAACAGAAGATCAACGTCGTCGACACCGAGGACGCGGTCAAATATCTGCCGAGCCTGTTCGTGCGCAAACGCAACAATGGCGACACCCAGCCGGTGCTGGCGACCCGCACCTCCGGTGTCGGCGCCAGCGCGCGCAGCCTGGTCTATGCCGACGATATTCTGCTGAGCGCCCTGATCGGCAACAACAACACCATCGGCGCGCCGCGCTGGGGTCTGGTCGCGCCGGAAGAGATCAAGCGGGTGGACTTCCTCTACGGGCCGTTCTCGGCGGCCTATCCGGGTAACTCCGCCGGCGGCGTACTGCTGATCACGACGCGGATGCCGGAAAAATTCGAGATGACGGCGAAGCAGACCGAAGCTTTCCAGACCTTCGATCGCTACAACACCAAGGGTACGTTCCGAACCGACCAGACCAGCGTGTCGATCGGCGATAAGAAGGACAATTTCGCTTACTTCCTCAGCGGCAATTTCCAGAATAGTTTCAGTCAGCCTTTGGCTTGGGTAACCACGGCGCCGGGCGCCGGATTCCCCAACGGCATTCCCGCCGGCACCACCGGCGCGATCCCCGCGCTGAGCCGGACCGGCGGCGTCGCACCGGTGGTTGGCGCGGGCGGCCTGCTTCACACCGAAATGGCCAATGTGAAGGGCAAGTTCGCCTGGAACCTCTCGCCGCTGGTGAAGGCGACCTACATCATCGGCTACTGGTCGAACGACGCCCGGTCCGACGTGCAGAGCTATCTGCAAAACGCCGCCGGCGCGCCGACCTTCGGAAACGTCGCGGGCTTTGCCAGCAACTATTACACGCTGCACCAAAAGCACCTGACCAACGCGGTTTCGGTAACCTCGGACACCAAGGGGACGTTCGATTTCGATCTGTCGGCGTCGCGCTACGACTATCTCGAAGATGCCCAGCGCAACCCGTTCAGCGTGGTCCAGAACAGCGCCGCCTTTACGACCTACGGGAAAATCACCCGCATGGACGGTACCAACTGGACCAACGGCGATGCCAAGGGAATCTGGCGCCCCAATGAGGCGCATGAAGTCTCGTTCGGCTTTCACGCCGATCGCTATTATCTCAACAACCCGATCTACCAGACCGCGACCTGGCAGAATGGTCCGGACGCGACCAATTCGCTCTACACCAACAGCCAGGGCACCACCCGGACACTGGCGCTGTGGGCGCAGGATGCCTGGCGCTTTGCACCGATGTTCAAATTGACGGTCGGAGGGAGGCTTGAGGACTGGAAAGCCTATGACGGCTACAATTTGCAGACTCTGACCAACAACACCGTCGGCGATCCCGCCAATGGCAACATCACCAGCACGCTTCGAACGTTTCAGCCGGAATTGAGCGCGACGCGCTTCTCGCCAAAACTTTCGCTGGCCTTCGAACCGTCGCGCGAATGGCTGGTCACCGCATCGGTCGGTCAGGCGTCGCGCTTTCCGACGGTGGCGGAACTGTATCAGGTGGTGACGGCAGGGGTGAATCTCGCGGTGCCGAATCCCAACCTGAAGCCGGAGAGCGTGCTGAGCGAAGAGATTGCAATCGAACGCCGATTTACCGATGGCAAGGTCCGCCTGTCGGTGTTCAACGAAAACGTCCATGACGCCCTGATTTCCCAACTGGGTTTTCTCGTCGGCAATAGCGGTCCGACCGCCAGCTTCGTCACCAATGTCGACGCGATCCGCAATACCGGCGCCGAACTCGCCGCTCAGAAAAACAATGTCGTCATCGACGGGCTCGAAACCTTCGGCAGCATCACCTATGTGGATTCGCGGATTCTCCGCGATCCGGGCTTCGTCAGCACGATCGGCGGCACGACGGCCGAGGGCAAGCATGTGCCGAATATTCCGGCCTGGCGCGTGACCGCCGGAGCGACCTATCGGCCGAATGCCTATTGGGCCTTTACCGCGGCGATGCGCTACAGCAGCAAGCAGTATTCGACCCTCGACAACACCGACACCGTTCGCAACGTGTTTCAGTCGTTCGAT
>JAQGJF010000360.1 GCA_028290765.1 Tardiphaga sp. | reverse complement strand
CGATGTCCTGGGCTTCGCGTTCCGCCGAGGCATGGCGCGCCTTGTAGTCGGCGAGCAGCTTGGCGGCTTCTTCCTTCAGGCGGCGGGCGTCGTCGAGTTCGGCCTTGATGCGCTCGGCGCGGTGATCGAGCGCCTTGAGCACCGTGCGATGGATGCCGAGATAGGCAAACAGCCCCATCAGGATGATGAAGGCGATCGCGACCCAGGTTTCCGGTTCGTAAAACATCCGTCTATCCCTTCAACGACGCATCGACGGCGCTGTTGACCGTATTGCCGTCGGGCACCACGCCGCTGAGCTGCTGCACGATGGCGCTGGCCGCGTCCGCGGCGATGCCACGAACGTTGTTCATCGCGCTCGTACGGGTCGCGGCAATGGTCTTTTCCGCGTCCGCAAGCTTGACGGCGAGCCGCTCTTCCAGCGTCTTGCGCTCGGCCTCGGCCGCCGCATTCAGCTTGTCGCGGGTTTCGGTTCCGATGGCCTGGGCCCGGGAACGTGCCGCCGCGAGTTCGCTTTCATAGGCCTTCAGCGCGCCGTCGGACGCGTCCTTCAGCTTCTGGGCCTCGGCCAGGTCGCCCTCGATCGCTTTCTGGCGCTCGTCGATCACGCCGCCGACACGCGGCAGCGCAATTTTCGAAACGATCAGATAGAGCGCGACGAAGGCAATCAGCAGCGACACCAGCTGCGAAGCGAAGGTGCTCGACTCGAACGGAGGAAAACCTCCGCCGTGGCCGCCATCGGCTTCGGTGTGGGCGCCGGTCTTCTGACCCTTGGCGGGGGTGCCATGACTCGTTTCAGCCACGGTGCTCTCCTGTTGCTGTCATGCGCGCCGCCGGACGGCGGCGCGATAAGGTGCCGCTCAGAGCGGAACGAACAGCAGCAGCAGCGCGATCAGCAGCGAGAAGATGCCGAGCGCTTCGGTCACGGCGAAACCGAAGATCAGGTTGCCGAACTGGCCCTGCGCTGCCGAAGGATTGCGGACCGCCGCGGCGAGGTAGTTGCCGAAGATCACGCCGACGCCGACGCCCGCACCGCCCATGCCGATGCACGCGATGCCCGCGCCGATAAGTTTAGCTGCTGCCGGTTCCATTTCTAGCTCCTTGGAAAGAAAGACAAAGTGGTGGGTGGAAATTCCCCGGGGATCAGTGTCCCGGATGAATGGCGTCGTTGAGGTAGATGCAGGTGAGGATCGCGAACACGTAGGCCTGCAGGAACGCGACCAGCAATTCGAGCGCCGTGAGCGCGACCGTGAGCGCCAGCGGCAGCATGCCGCCAGCCCAGCCCAGTGCGCCGAGCGAGACGCCGAGCATCGCGACGAAGCCTGCGAATACCTTGAGCGCGATGTGGCCGGCCAGCATGTTGGCGAACAGACGGACGCTGTGCGAGACCGGCCGCAGGAAGAACGACAGGATTTCGATGAACATGACCAGCGGCAGGATGTAGATCGGAACGCCGGACGGGACGAAGATCTTGAAGAACTTCAGTCCGTTCTTGTAGATGCCGTAGATCAGCACCGTGAAGAACACCAGCAGCGCCAGCGCCGCGGTGACGATGATGTGGCTCGAAATCGTGAATGTGTAGGGCACGATGCCGATCAGGTTCGAGACGCAGATCAGCATGAACAGCGAAAAGATCAGCGGGAAGAACTTCATGCCTTCCGAGCCGGCCGTGCTGCGGATGGTCGAGGCTACGAATTCATAGCTGATCTCGGCGATCGACTGCATGCGGCCGGGCACCAGCTGCCGCCCGGTGCCGATCATCAGGATCGAGATCACGGCCACCGACAAGAACATGTACAGGGACGAATTGGTGAAGGCGATCGTCTGGTTGCCGATATGACCAATCGTGAACAGCGGTTCGATGTTGAACTGATGGATCGGGTCGATTTTCATCCGCGCGGCTCTTTGTCCACCGGCCCTGGCCGGCAATCGAATTTCAAATGTCCTGACTTCCCGTCGACGTTCAGCGCCGGCTTTGGCCCGCGCCCGCGGATCTCACTACGTTGACCACGCCGGCCACGAAGCCGAGCAGCACGAACACGATGAAACCGAACGGTGATGTCGACAACAAGCGGTCAACGCCCCAGCCAATCGCCGCCCCGACGACAACACCCGCGATCAACTCCGAGGAAAGGCGGAAACCGAGCGCCATGGCCGAGGCTCTGGCGGCGACGTCTCCACTCTCAGTTCCGGGTTGGTCAGTCTGGGTTTTGCGGTTGTCCCGAATTTCGGACAACCGGTGATCCAGACTTCCGAGCCTTGCGGAAAGCGCAGCTTCGTCGGGCGATTTGTCGCGACTTCCGTTCCCGCTATCGTCATCCCGCGTGCCGTTGGCCATGCTTCGACACCCGGAATTTCGCTGCGCTTGCCGGAATTAACGCCCCGCCACCCTTAAAAGCCGCGCGGACCATACTGATCGCATAAAGCCAAGTCAAGATTACGTGCTAACCTCTTAGTGCATTGATTTGGCTGATTTTATTTTGAAAATTCAAACTCGCCGCGCGGCATCGCCGCACTGCGATAGCGCAGCCGCAGCAGGATCGTTGTTGCACGGCTTCGAGCGGTCTGTTGGGATGGTTCGTGCTTTCGAAGCCTCGACTTTCAAGCCTTGCCCGTCCGGAGTCCGCATGCCGCGTCAGATCGACTACTATTTTTCGCTCACCTCGCCATGGGCCTATATCGGCCATTCGCTGTTTCGGGAGGTCGTAAGTACCTACAACTGCGAGGTAAATCATAAGCCCGTGATGCTGGGCGAGCTGTTCTCCGAAACCGGCGGCCTGCCCCTGGTGAAACGCCATCCGGTGCGGCAACGCTATCGGATGCTCGAACTGCAGCGCTGGCGCGACAAGCGCGGCCTGAAATTCAACTTGCGGCCGGCCTTTGTGCCGTTCAATGGGCGCCTCGCCGATGGCGTCGTCATCGCGGCGGTCGAGGCCGGGCACGATCCCGACGGGTTTTTGCGGCGGGCCTTCGCCGGCACCTTCGAGCAGGAGCTCAATCTGGCGGATCCCGCAACGCTCATCAAACTGGCCGATGATTCGGGGCTTTCCGGAAAGCAGCTGGTCGAACGCGCGGCCTCGGACGAGGTCGGCGCCGCTTATGAACAAAACCGGCAGGATGCGCTGGCGGCGGATGTGTTCGGCTCGCCGGTCTACGTGTTGGACGGCGAGGTGTTCTGGGGACAGGACCGGATCGAATTGCTGGCAGACGCGTTGAAGTCGGGCCGCCCCGCCTATAGCTCTCAGGGGTAGCCGTCGTCGATGTGGGATGGAGCCATCCATGATGATCAAGGCAATTGCCGCCGCCGCTATCGCGATCGGCTGTCTCGCCGGCAGTGCCGCCGTCGCTCAGTCGATGCCGGACACCGAGAATGGTCGCTACGCGCTGTCGCCGGTCGCCAATGGCATGTTGCGGCTCGACACCCGCACCGGGGTCACGTCGATCTGCAGCGACAAGGGCACGGGCTGGGCCTGCTACGCGATGCCCGACGAGCGCGCGGCATTCGACCAGGAAATCGGCCGGCTGCAGAAGGACAATGAGGCGCTCAAGGCCCAGTTGGCACAGCGCGAACCGACCGTCACCGGCAAGATCGACGAACCGCTGCCGAAAACGGATCCGCTGAAAAAGCCGGACCCAAAAGTGGCGGAGGGCGAGCGCAAGATCGAGATACCCCTGCCGAGCGACCGCGACATGGACCGCATGATGGCGTTCGTCGAACAGGCCTGGCGGCGGCTGGTCGAGATGGCCAACCGGATGCAGAAGGACGTTTCGGGAAAGATTTGAGGCCGTTCCTTTAAGTCGTCCGACACATAAAATCATGAGCCCACCAAAATCCATATCGCGCACCATCCCATCGGCCGTCAGCGCCACCACCATCGTGTCGTCGATCCTCAACGTGCAAACGCGCGGCGCCGGCTTTGTCGACCTCACCGCCGAAGTCGCCAAATTCGTCAGCGACGCCAGCGCGCATGAAGGGACGGCGACGCTGTTCATCCGCCACACTTCGGCATCGCTGACGATCCAGGAAAATGCCGATCCGTCGGTGCTGCGCGATCTGATGACGACGCTGGACCGGTTTGCGCCCGAGGAACTGGACTGGACCCATGACACCGAAGGTCCCGACGACATGCCCGCGCACGTCAAGACCATGCTGACGGCGACGTCGCTGCAGGTGCCGGTGCTGCAGGGCAGGCTGGCGTTGGGCACCTGGCAGGCGATCTACCTGATCGAACATCGCAGCAACCCGCATCGCCGCGAGGTGGTGCTGCAGTTCATCGGCGCGACGGGTTGAGGCGTATCTCCAAAAAGAACCGGCCGCGGATTGCTCCGCGGCCGGTTCGTGGTTTCATGAAAGGTCCGGCGGCTGTCCGCCGGACGAAATTCGCTTACTTCGTGATGTCGACGTCCTTGGTTTCCGGCAGGAAGAAGAAGCCGACGACCACGGTGATCGCCGCGAAGATGATCGGGTACCAGAGGCCAGCGTAGATATCGCCGGTCGAGGCCACGATCGCGAACGCGGTCGCGGGCAGCAACCCGCCGAACCAGCCGTTGCCGATGTGGTAGGGCAACGACATCGAGGTGTAGCGAATCTTGGTCGGGAACAGTTCGACCAGCATCGCCGCGATCGGTCCGTACACCATGGTGACGAAGATCACCAGGATGAACAGCAGCCCGATCACCGCCGCGACCTGCGGCCTGAAGATATCGAATGGATGCGACATCTTCACGATCTGGGCGTCGCCGGCCTTCGGGTAGCCGGCAGCCTGCGCCGCCGCCAGCACCTGTGGATTCGAAGCCGCCGCCGCTGTGTACGGCACGTCCTTGCCGTTGATGACGACCTTCACGCCGGAGCCTGCCGCGCCGTAGCTGGTCGTATATTTGACCGACTGCTGCGCCAGGTAGGCACGGGCGACGTCGCATGGCGCCGTGAAGACGCGGGTGCCGACCGGGTTGAACAGATCGCCGCAACCTGCGGGATCGGCGACAACCTCGACCTTCACGTTTTCAATCGCCTTTTCCAGCGCGGGGTTTGCGTTGGTGGTGATCATCTTGAAGATCGGGAAGAAGGTCAGTGCCGCGATCAGGCAGCCCGCCAGGATGATCGGCTTACGGCCGATCTTGTCGGACAGCGCGCCGAACACGAGGAAGAAGCCGGTGCCGAGCAGGAGCGACCACGCAATCAGCAGGTTGGCGGTATAGCCGTCGACCTTGAGGATCGATTGCATGAAGAACAGCGCGTAGAACTGGCCCGTGTACCAGACCACGCCCTGGCCCATCACGCCCCCGAGCAGCGCGATCAGCACGATCTTGGCATTGCTCCACTCGGCGAAGGCTTCGGTCAACGGAGCCTTTGAGGTTTTGCCTTCATCCTTCATCTTCTGGAACACCGGCGATTCATTCAGCCGCAGCCGGATCCAGACCGAGATTCCCAAGAGCAGGACCGAGACAAGGAACGGAATGCGCCAGCCGCCCCAATACTCGCCGGGAAGTCCGGCGAAAGCGGCTTCACCGGTCCATGTGCGGGTGAAAAGGATAACCAGCAGCGACAGGAACAAGCCGAGCGTGGCCGTGGTCTGGATGAACGAGGTGTAGTAGCCGCGCTTGCCCATCGGCGCATGCTCGGCAACATAGGTCGCGGCACCACCGTATTCGCCGCCGAGCGCGAGGCCCTGCAGCAAGCGCAACGAAATCAGAATGAT
>JAQGJF010000356.1 GCA_028290765.1 Tardiphaga sp. | reverse complement strand
TTTGCGTCGAGAATCGCGTCATCTAGCTCGCGGTCGAACACTCCGACGCCGCTGGCCTTGACCAGGAGATCGGCATGCTGCGCCGCCATTTCGACCGATCGTTGCCATCCGTCCGGCGTGGCGGGATAGACGATGACGCGAGCCCAGTCCGGGTCCGGCATGTCGCGATGGCTCTGTCGTTCGAATGCATCCGGTTCGAAGAATTCGATTTCGTGGCCAAGCACCGCCAGTGCTTTCAGAATGCCGCGGTAGTAGGTGGCGGCGCCGTTCCAGTACGATGACACGAGGCTGGAGCCGAAGAAGCAGATCTTCATGATGCTATCCGTTCCTGCTGCGCGGCCGGCTGACGTGGACTGCCTGGGCGCTTGATGTCCGTGACGATGTCGAGCAGCTCGATGGCGCGGTGCCGGCAGGTGTGACGCTCCAACACGGCGCAAAGTCCGGCTTGGGAGAGCGAGGCGGCAAGTTCGGGATCTCCGAGCACGGCAGACAGCGCCGACTTCATTGTCGAGCCGCTGCTGACGCCGAGATAACATCCAGCGGGAAACAGCGCTTCGCTGTCGGACCACGGCGCAGATACCAGCGGGATGCCGCAGGCCAGCGCCTCGAACATGCGAATGGTCGGAATGCCCGGAAGCTGCCGGGCATAGGGACCGCGCGGGACGTGGATCGTGGCGCGTGCCTTCGCGAAGGCGGCGGGCGCCTGGTGGTTCGGCAGCCAGCCGCGATAGTCGATGGCGCCGGCTTCAAGGGCGTCAAGCGCATCTTGCGGATAGCGCACGCCGTAAGTTCGCGCGCTCAGCCCGAGCTCGCGAACCGGACGTATCAGGTATTCCGCGAGTTCAGCGCTGCGCTCGTTATCGCCCCAGTTGCCGATCCAGACCAGGTCACACACCTTGGCTGTTTCAGGTGATGGCCGATAGAGATCGGTATCCGCGGCTTCATGCCAGGTAAACGCCCGCCGGGCCCAGCCGCGCCGGACATAGATCTCGCGGAGCACCTCGCCGAAGGCGAGCACGCCGTCGAAGCCGCCGAGATCGAATTCTTCGAGCTGTTCGGGCGCGGTGACGGCACGGTGATGAGTATCGTGGAACAGCAGCGTGAACGTCGCGCCCTGCGCCCGGCGCCGGCCGATATCGGCGATCAGCTCTGGCGGATTCCACTCGTGGACGATGACGAGATCGGCGCCGTGGAGCGCCTCGTCGAGATCAGGCGAGGCAATATATCCGCGTAATTTAACGCCGGGAATCAGCGAGGCGGCGTCCCGTAGCACGGCGGCACCGCCGTCGTGCAGCGCGTTGCTGCGGCTCCAGCCGTCGACAGGTTCGTGAACCACGACCGAGTGCCCGAGCTTGACGAGTTCGCGCGCTACGCCGCGCAGAAAATGCGCGTTGCCGTTGTTCCAGCACGACGTGAACGCGTGGGTGAAAAAGACGACCTTCATGCCGAAGCACCGGTAGTTAGGGAACGAGCCCCCGCGCCGGAGCTTGCCAGCAACGAAGCATAGATCGACCGGTAGGCGGCCGCGGTCTGCCGCAGCGGGTAACGCCGGCTGCGTTCGGCTGCCGCGCGTTGCAGCCGCGTGCGCTGCACGTCGTCACGGCAAACCGACTGGACGGAGCGCCGCAGCGCGTCCGGATCGCGCGGGTCGACGAACAGCGCCGCGCCATCCCATAATTCCCGGAACGTCGCGATGTCCGAGAGCACCAGGGCGCAGCCGCTGCTTGCCGCCTCCAGAACCGAAAGCCCGAACGGCTCGTAGCGCGCAGGGCTGACGAAGATGCCGGCGTGCCGCATCTCGTGAAGCAGCGCCTGATGCGCAAGCTCGCCGGTGAATTCACAGTTCTGTCCGCTACGCGAAGATTCTCTCTGGTCCGGCTCGGTGCGGCCGGCAATTCTGACCGGCCAATCAACGCCCGGCGCGATCGCCGCGAGCGCGCTCAGGTTCTTGGCCTTGTCCCAGACCCGGCCGGCGCCCAGGATCACCGGCCGCCTCGCTGCTGGCTTGCCATGGATCTCGTCGATGCCGTTCCAGATTACGTGGCCGCTCCGTGGCACTCCGTATTGCTGCGCGATCTGGTCGCCGAATGCGGCGGTTGGCGCCACCCAGACATCGGCATTGCTCAGCGCGGCACGGACGGCGGCACTGTAGGTGTTCCACGGCTCGTCCGCGAAGCACGCAGTTTCACCACAGGAACTGGCCCAGGTGTTGACGCAGGAATGAGCGACGAGGACCGTCGGTGCCGGCCATTTCAAATTCGCCTCGCGAAAGCCGTTGAGATGCACGATGTCAGGCGCGAACCGCTGCGCGATGTCGTGCAGCAACGCCGCCGCATTGACGACATCCAATCCCGCCGGATCCTGCCATTCCAGCTTGAGGTCGGTTTCAACCACAGAGATGCCCGGCGCACCGCCGAGAACGTCGCGCTGCGCCGGCGTCGGCCGCGGGCCAAGTGTGACAAGCGTGACCTGCAGACCGGCTGCGCCGAGCGCGCGCGCAAGCCCGGTGGCGAAAATCCAGACGCCGCCGACGGCGTCGGTCGTCATCAGGATGCGGGACCCGGATGCAGGAGGCATCATCGCGCCACCTCGAGCTCGAGCTGGCGGAGCGGAATCGGACGCTGGTCCTGCACGTCGCTGAAGCGGTCGAACAGACCGAGATAGTGATCGTGGGCGCGCTCCCAGGCCTGGTCGTCCGGCTCACCCCACAGCTTCCGGTAGTCCGGCGAACCGGGGTAAGGATAGAGCGGAACCGGATCGTTGGCCCAGACGCCGGCGTCCTGCATGGTCTTGCGCCAGCGCTGCACGACATCGTCGTCGTCCTGCGGCATTTCGATCAGATTGGCCTGGACGAACGGCACGTGGCGCCGCGCCGTCACGAGCCGGTCCGCCAGTTGATCGGTGGTCATCTTGCATCGCTTGGCAAGCGCCTCGCGGCCTTCCGGCGTCAGGCTCTCGACGCCGGCTTCGATGGAAACGCAGCCGGCACGGCCCAGCAGTTCGAGCATCTCCGGCTTCCAGAGGTCGATCCGGGTCTGCACGCCGAACTTGAGGCCGCGCGAAACCAGTCCTTGCAACAGTTCCGCATTGGGCAGGAAGATCTCGTCGATGAAGTAGACGTATTCGACGCCCTGTGCGCGCAGCCCGTCGATCTCCTGGAGAATGGCCGGCGCCGGCCGTTTGCGGTAGTCGTTGCGAAAATTCTCCTTGGCGCAGAACGTGCAGCGATACGGACATCCGCGCGACGCCTCGACTTCGGCGCCGGGGCCGACCGGGGTTGCCTCGAAGCGATGATGATGATGCGCGTGGCGCCGGATCATCTCCGCAGGCCATTGCAGCGCGCCTTGGTCGACAAAGCTCACCGCCTGGGGCCCGCCGTTGACGCGGATGGCCTGCCCATCGGCGTAGCAGCTACCGATGATGTCGCGCTCGCCGTTGGCGAGGCGCAGCACCGTCTTTTCGCATTCGCCCATGACCACGTAGTCGACCTTGAGCTTGCTCAGCGCCGCGCGCGGCGTGGTCGAGCCGTGCGGACCCACCGCGACCAGCGTCGGTGCGAGGTCGCGCAACGCAAGCGTGAGCTGCTGGGGAACGCGCAGCTCGGGCGGCGCGCAGCGCCAGAACAGGTAGGTCGGCGCTGTCGTAACGACGACGATGTCCGGCTTGAACGCGGTCAACTCATCCGCGATGTCCTCGATAGATAGCGCAAACATGTGGCCGTCGAGCAGCAGCGTGGCGTGCCCGGCCTGCGCGAGCAGTTGCTGCGAAATCCCGAGCTCAAGCGGCAGGTGGGGCGAGCGGCAGCCGAAATAGATGCTGCCGTCGTACTGCCAATTCGGGTTGATCAGGGCGACCCGGCTCATTGCCGCAACTCCCTGGCAACAGCGCCGGCCTGGCCGAAGCGTTGCTCCAGCCATCCGAGCAGCGACGTCAGTCCCTGCCGCAACGGGACTTGGGGCTGCCAGCCCACCGCATCCCTGATGGCCTCGATCCGCGATACGTACCAGGGCTGATCTCCGGGCCGGCATTGATCGAAGCCGAGCGACGGCGCCGAGCCGCGCATTGTAGCGATCTCGTCGATCAGCTCGAGCAGGCTGACGGCGTTGGCGGGACCGCCGCCGAGGTTGAAGATGCGCCCACGCACCGTCTCGATGTTGTTGAGCACGGCGGTCCAGGCAGCGACCGCATCGGATACGTGCAAGGCGTCGCGGACCTGCAGGCCGTCGCCGTAGATGGTGAGGGGCTGGCCGAGGATCGACCGCAGCATGAAATGCGCCAGCCATCCCTGGTCCTCGGTGCCGAATTGCCGCGGTCCGTAGATGCAACTCATGCGGAGAACCGCGGTGTTCAGCCCGTATACACGGGCATAGTCGCGGACGTACTGATCGGCGGTTCCCTTGGAGCAGCCGTAAGGACTGTAGAAATCAAGCGGCGCATCCTCTCCGATCCCGGCGGCGAGCATCGGATCGGCCGGAACGTAGCGCCGCCCTTCCTTCCTGATCTCGCTGTCGCTCATCAGGCGGCCGTAGACCTTGTTGGTCGAGGCGAACAGCAGCGGCGCCTGCGGGTTGTGCAGCCGGATCGCCTCGAGCACGTTCAAGGTGCCGCGGCCGTTGATCTCGAAGTCCTCGATGGGATCCTGGAGGCTGCCGGTCACCGCAACCTGGGCAGCCAGATGCAATACCGCCGAAGTGCCGCGTACCGCCTCGATCACCGAAATGGAATCGCGCACGTCGCCGGTGACGATCGTGATCCGGTCGCCGCGGCGCGACTTCAGCCACTGGGCGTTTTCGCGGACGCCGTTGCGGCTCAGATTGTCAAAGGCAACGATCCTGTTGCCGCGTCCGGCGAGGCTGTCGGCCAGGTTGCAGCCGATGAAGCCGCATCCCCCCGTGATCAGGATCGGCAGCTCGCAATCGGGTTTACCGTTCATGCTACCAGCCCCCGTCGTGCGAGTTCTTCGGTCGCCTTCTCGACCTGATCCTCCGCGATCTGGTCGGCGAGATATTCGGCCAGTTCCTCGAGGCCTTCGAGAAAGCCGACATGAGGTGTGAAGTTGAGCAGCGTGCGGGCTTTGCCGATGTCGGCGAAGCAATGCCTGATGTCGCCGGCGCGATACTTTCCGGTGATCTGTGACTCGAAGTCGTTGCGACCCATCACCTGCGCCAGATCCTGGGCGACCGACGTGATCG
>JAQGJF010000331.1 GCA_028290765.1 Tardiphaga sp. | reverse complement strand
CGTGCCCGGCGTCTCAAAGGTGCCGCCAATAACGGACATTCGTTTCGAGTTGACCTAGCGGGCACAACCAATTTGGAATGGGATACCGAAATAAGCTTTTGCGCAGTCGTCCCTTGACTGTTTCCAGATGGAGGGCGATCAGGGCTGTCCTGACCTTACTCGACAACCACTGACCCCAAAAAACGCTTAAGTGCTCTATGAACAACCCACTTCCGCTGTTGGCACAAATGTGAAGTTCCGACCTGCCCTGAAGTTGTCTGCTTATCGGGGTAGAGCGGAAATGGCCGGCGCACGGCCAGAACGACGCAACTGACCCGAAGCAGACATCACGGCGCAGGAATTGTCCCGGCTCGAGCTTCCTGCACTTCCAAAGCTTTACCAAGCTGTTACATTAAATGGCGCTTTCGGCGAAACACCATGCTTGGTGCAGATTTCAATCGAGTCCGTCTGAAGAAACGGGTGGAGCAACGCCAGTGCCAATTTTCCTCGACCGACACGATCTCTCAGGCCTGACAGCTTCCGATATCGCGGAGGCCCATCGAAAAGACCTGGAAGTGCAAGATCAATACGGAGTTCGTTTCTTGACGTATTGGTTTGATGAATCGCGCGGTACGGGCTTCTGTCTCATTGACGCACCGGATATCCAAACTGCGATGCGGGTTCATGACGAAGCTCACGGCGAAGTGGCGAAAGATGTGATCGAAGTGGACCTCTCAGCCGTCCAGGCGTTTCTGGGGAGAGTGTCTGATCCGGAACCGAGCGGCGAGGCAAACAACGTCACAATCGACTCGGCCCTGCGGGCCATTATGTTCACCGACATCGTTGGCTCTACCAGCATGACAGAGCGTCTTGGCGATGCCCGATCTGTGGAGATGGTTCGGGCACATGACGCGCTGGTTCGCCGCGCATTGAAGGACAAGGGTGGGCATTTGGTGAAGCACACTGGCGACGGCATCATGGCATCCTTCGCCGACGCGGCCGCCTCCGTGCAATGCGCCCGCGCCATCCAGCAAGCGTTTGAAGCCTTCAACTTGGCAAGCAAGGAGCAGCTTCGAGTGCGAATTGGTATTGACGTCGGAGAACCGATTGCGGACAGCAACGACCTTTTTGGTGCGACCGTTCAACTGGCTGCTCGTTTGTGTCAGTTGGCCGAGCCCGATGCCATTCTTGTATCAAGTGCCGTCCAGGATCGCATCCGGGATCGCTTGCATGTCACAAACATTGGTCCCTGCCATCTCAAAGGCTTCCTGCAGCCTGTTGATGTATACGGAATCGAATGGCGTTAACTGTCGCGACTGCCGACGACGTATCGAATGAGGCGACGACGTCCGCTGTTGGCACTTTTCGGACCTGACCGATCCTTTGAACGATGTCCGGTCATGAGAGCAGAGCGGACCTCGTGACTCCGCAAGCCGAGGTCTGAAAATGACCCGAACCGGACGTGTGACCCCAGACCACGAATCTGGGGTCAAGCGTTCGAATCTTTTCGGGCGCGCCGTTGGGCCTCATCGGCAGCCTAGGCCAGCAGCAGCCCGCTCTCCCGATCGCGCCCTGCGGAGCCACGACGACCCAGCGCCTCGTCGCACTGATCAAAGTGTCCTCCACGAGCGCACCCCCCGGCTTCTCGCTGTCGTAGGCGATCGCCTCGTCGTCGTCCGCCACGCGCAAGGTCAGCAGGCCGATCCGTTGGCGCATGGGAGGGCTCCATTGCGACCAAAGCATGCGCGGGTTCCTCGCGGCGTGCTGCTCTGCCGGCGCCGCTATAGCCAGCGCCGCACACGCGAACGGTAGCGGTGATAGGCGTGGCCAAATTTGCGCACGAGATAGGCTTCCTCCCGAGCCACTACGCCATAGCGGATAACGAGGGCGAAGGGCATGAGCGCCACCAGCAGCCAGAGGCTGTCGAAGGCGATGGCGAGACCGACGAGCCCAAGAAACATGCCGAGGTAGATGGGGTTGCGCGTGAAGCGATACGGGCCTGTGTCGACGATGGTGGTGGTCGGCATGTTGGTGGGTACGTTCGAGCCGGCCCGGGTGATGGTAGCGATCGCCCAGGCGAGGAGCGCGAGCGCTATGACAAACACCGCACCGCCGACCCAGCCCGCGGGCACCGCAGCCGGCATGAACGGCAAGGGCCTGAGCCATTGCAGGGCGAGCCCGGCAAGCACCGCGAGCGCCCACGCGATCGGTGGCCGGATGATGACATTGGCGGTGTCTGCCGTGTCGCTCATGGCGAGATTGGTGAACCTGCGCTCCTGTCGATGCAAGCGATTTTGAATACGACCTACCGGCGTCTTGAACACTTGCGCGGCGATGCTGCGCACGTCGTGTCAGGGCCTGCGTCAAGATGTGCACCGTGAGCCGTCGGACGGTGCCGTTGACGCGCCCGGGGCCTGCAATGGACTTCGAATGGGACAGCGCCAAGGACGTATCACGAGATTTGGGCTCATCCGCCTACTTCGGTTCCGGACGATCATCGCCACAGGTTCGTGCGGGCAAGCTCAACCACCTGGTCCGTTCGGCCGCTGAGCACGGCCTTAGGCGCGATGTCGCCTGTTGGCATTTTTCGGACGTGGTGAGCGGGTGCTGGAATGTCTGCTGTTGCGGGAAAAGCGCACGAGGGCGGGCCGGTATTTGACTTCCGCCCAGGACCCCAAGCCGACATTGGAGCAGACAGGCAAATCCAGTGCGTCGGATCACC
>JAQGJF010000323.1 GCA_028290765.1 Tardiphaga sp. | reverse complement strand
CTTGCGTTATCGCGTACAGGCTGGTTCACCAATATCATCTTGGTCATTGCTTTTCCTTCTCTAGCGGCCTGATGCCGCGCCATTGCCTCATCATGCGGACTTGGCGAAATTGGATATACACAATGTTTATTGAAATTCAAGAGGTGAAGATATGTCAAGACGTTCCTATGTCAGCGGGGCGCGTGGGGCTGCGCGCGGTGACCTCGACCGACGGCATGACCGCGGATTTCTACCCCTTCGAGATGAGCTGAAAGCAATACTGGGCATCGTTCGAGGCGCCAAATCTCGGTCATCGCACCATCGCGATCCCCGTCCTGGAAGAGGCCGTTCGCGCCCTGCGCCTCAACCGTTCAAAAATTCGCAGGACGATGTCGGTTTCCGAAAGCCCCGTTCGTCGTTCCGATGCCAGCCGATGAGGCCGGCGAGAACAAGGAGACAGACGATGCGTGTGATGGTGCTCGTGAAGGCGACCGAAGACAGCGAAAAGGGCTTTGTTCCCACGCCCGAGACGAAGGAGGCGATGGCGGCGATGGGCAGATTCAATGACGAGCTTCGCAAGGCCGGCATCCTGCGCGCTGCCGACGGTCTCACACCGTCCTCGCGGGGCAAGCGTGTTGCGTTCGATGGTGCCGGCCGTGCGGTGATCGACGGGCCTTTCGCCCGGCCCCGGGAGCTGGTCGCCGGCTTCTGGCTCTGGGAGGTCAAGGACATGGACGAGGCGGTCGCCTGGGTGAAGCGCTGCCCCAATCCGATGCCGGGACCGAGCGAGATCGAAATCCGGCCGTTGTACGAGATGGCTGATTTGCAATGAGACCCTGACGCCGGAGGTCAGGGAAATTCGTGACCGGACGCGCGAGGAGCTCGGCGGCAACTGAGTCCGCCCCTCGCGTCACGCATGCGCAATCCAGCCGCGCCAGGTAAACGCCGCGTAGAACAGCTCTACGCTCCGGAAGCCGGCGTCGAGCAGGAGTTGCGTGTCCTGTTCCGGACTGAGCAGGCTCAGATTGGCGTCAACAGCAACGCGCGCGTTGTTGGCCTGGTTCGGGTCGGCGCCGGAAGCGATGGCGTAGGCGGCATATCGCGACAGCCATTGCGCGCGCTGTCCGCCGTCCTGCGGAAAACTCGAATGGGCGGCGACAAAGGGCGCTCCGGGTTTGAGGCGGCGGTGGATTTCTGTTGCCGTCCGTCGCCGTTCATCGACATCCAGAAAATGCAGCGTGAGGAGACATGTTGCAGCATCGAAGGGGCCGTCGGGCGCATCGTCGATATAGCCTTGCTGCAGCTGCACGCGCGCGGCGAGGGGCCCCAGCGTCCGCTCGGCCAGCTTCAGCATCTCGGCGGCCGGATCGACGCCGACGAAGGTCCAGCCGGGCTGAGTCTCCGCCAAGGCCTTCAACTCCAAGCCTCCGCCGGCGCCAAGCACCAGCAGGCGCGCGTCCTGCGAGGCCTGCTCCGCCAACAGGATCCCGGTCATGCGGTGAAGGTCGGCAAAGCCGGGCACGAAGCGCCGCGGCCCCTCCGCATAATGCTTGACCGCCTCAGGATCGGAAAAGGGAGTCAGGAAATCCGGGACAGCTGCATCAGGACGCATGAGCGGCCTCCAGGCGATGGCGATTGCGGCGGCCGGCGAGGCGTTTGTGGAAGTCGGCGTGGATCGTCGCCAGCGTCACGTCACCGAGGCGTGACAGCAACAGCGCTTCCGCATCGTCGAACGCCTTGTCGAGCGCGGTATTCACGGCCTGCTCGACGAGGCAGAAGGGGGCTTCGGTTCGGTTTCCGATCGCGAACAGCGAGGGCCGGCCGAGCGCATGATAGATGTCGCGCAAGGATATCTTCGCCAGATCACGGGCGAGCGTCCATCCGCCGCCATGCCCTTTCTCC
The DNA here is from genome assembly GCA_028290765.1 of Tardiphaga sp. The sequence continues at coordinate 3,273 of JAQGJF010000323.1, read as the reverse complement.
GACCGCACATAGCCTTGCTCGCGCAGCCCGGCCATGATCCGCCGGATCACGACCGGATTGGTATCCATGGCCTTGGCCAGCAGTTCGGACGTCACCGGGGCTTTCTGCTCGGCCATGTGCAGCAGGACGTGGAGCACGCCTGACAATCGACTGTCTCGTCTCATGTAACTACTGATATTACGTGATCGGGAAGTCAGTCAAGGCTGTGAAACTGCATCATTTGCCTTGCGAGACGGAATGTTTGTACGTATATGACTACTGTAGTCATATACAAGGATGCCTGCTGATGCGCGAGATTCAACTGCGTGACGCGAAGGCGAGTTTGTCTGCGGTCGTGGACGAAGCGATGCAGGGAGAGCCCGCGGTTATTACTCGCCACGGCAAGCGGCAGGCGGTGGTCGTGAGCTATGAGGAGTGGCAGCGGCTGACAACCGTTCCGAGCTTTGGCCGCTTGTTGATGGCGGCGCCGGTGACAGCGGAGGACTTGCCCAACCGCGATCATTCGCCTTTGCGAAAATCAGATCTCTGATTGGCCGGTGTACCTCGTCGATACCAACGTTATTTCCGCGGCTGCGCCATCCCGGTCGGGGTCACCTGCGCTTGCAGAATGGATGGATACCCATTCGGCCTTGTTGTTCATGTCGGCCGTCACGGTGGCGGAGATCGAGGATGGAATTGCCAAGCTGCGGCGCGAGGGGGTTTCGCGCAAAAGCGCCGATCTGACGGCCTGGCTCGACACGGTCCTGCATCTATACGGTGATCGCATTCTCGCCTTTGATGCGGCCACCGCGCGGATCGCCGGCGCGTTGTCGGATCGCGCGCGTGGCCTCGGCCATGCGCCAGGACTTGCCGACATCATCGTTGCCGCAACAGCGCAGCATCGCGGCCTCACTGTCCTGTCGCGCAACCTCAGACATCTCGAACCGTTGGGCGTGGCGGTGGTCGATCCGTTCGTGAGACTGCCGCCCACGTGAACGACATGATCGGTCCCGCATTTCATCTCAACTTCGCGACACTTTCTCGAAGCGCTTGATCAACCGTTCGGGTCCGCGCTCCGCGCGGCCCTGCGGACAAACTCTACGTATTCAGCCAAATCGCGCGTGATCGGCGCATCGCGCTTCGCTATTGCGCCCTACGGTCTGCTCGCCACGAACGTAGCGGCACTTACTGGCGCTGCATGGCCAGCCGCGCAAAGCTTTGGCCGCAATGAATTCCGACAGGCAGAAGGCGACGTTCAGGGACCACCGGACGTGCGCGTTTGGTGTCATGCAATGATTTTGTTGCATGATATGGCGAGTGCGCTATACATGATCATGGATCTGGATCGGCTGTTTCATGCGCTGGCGGACAACACGCGCCGGCGCCTGATCGACGAACTGGCGGAACGGGACGGGCAGACCTTGTTTGAGCTGCACGTCCGCATGACGCAGTGGCACGGCGCCAGCCTGACGCGGCAGGCGCTGTCGCGGCATCTCGCGGTGCTGGAGGAGGTGGGATTGCTGCGCTGTGAATGGCAGTGGCGAAGCAAGTTCCACTTTCTGGAGCTCGAGCCGCTGCGGCGCGCCTCCACGGTCTGGCTGGGCGCTTACCTCAAGAAACCGGACAGGAAAGGGAGTGTGTCAGATGCGGATCGTGCTCACGAGCGTGCTCGTCGATGATCAGGAAAGAGCATTGCGTTTCTATCGGGATATCCTGGGCTTCAAACCCAAGACGGACATTCCCCTGGGCCATCATCGCTGGCTGACGCTGGTGGCGCCTGAAAGTCCCGACGGCGTCGAACTCCTGCTCGAACCCGACGAGCATCCGGCGGCCAAACCTTTCAAGGCCGCGCTCGTCGCCGACGGCATCCCTTGCACGTCGTTCGGCGTCGACGATGTGCAGAAGGAATATCAGCGGCTGGTGGATCTCGGCGTGGTCTTCACGCAGAAGCCATTGGCGATGGGACCGGTCACCACCGCCGTGTTCGACGACACCTGCGGCAACCTGGTCCAGATCGCGCAGCGGCACTGAGCAGGTCAGTCGCGTGAGTCGCGGTCCGATCGCGTCCCGTTGCGCGAATGGTTCAGGCGCTCCTGTCGTTGACGATGTCCGCCCGCGAGCCGAGCCGACGAGCAAAAAACGCCAGGATTTCGTCGCGCGCGGCCATCGTCGGATGGCCCGCTTCATCGATCAGATGAACCGTCACGACGCTGTGCGGGGTCGTCACGTGTTGCGCGAAGAACGGTGGGACATCGGTGTTGGCTGCACTGTCCGGAAGCACGCGTCCGATGAAGCGGTCGCCGAGTTTCTCGGCATAGGCCGCAAAACGCTGGGCCGTGCAGAATCTGTCGCCTTCGAAACGATAGGCCAGAACGGTCAGGTCTTCGCGGTCGAGCCGTTCGCGGACGGAAGCGATGTCATCCGGTGCGATCTCGATGCCGCTGGGATCGTTGAGCGGCAGCGACGGCTGGGACAAGACCGGCGCCAGCATCGCAGGTTCGAGCATCATGGTGAGCGCAAAGTTTCCGGTGAAGCACATGCCGATGGCGCCAACGCCGGGACCGCCGCACTCCCGATGCGCCAATCTCGCCAACGCTCGCAACCATTGCGTCACCGGGCTCGACACATTGGCGGACAGTGCGCGGAATTCCTTGCTGACGCAGGCGCGCTGGAAAATCGCCACGCCTGCCTCCGCGCTCGGCACGGCGCCGTCGCGGCCGAACAGCGACGGCATATAGACGGTGAATCCCGCATCGCGGACCCAACGGCTGAAACGCGCGACGTGCGGACTGATGCCGGGCATCTCGGTCATGACGATCACACCCGGGCCCGTGCCGGCCACATGCACCAGCTTCGTGATGCCGTCGAGCGTGATCTCACGCGGCGTGAAATCTTCCAGCGGATCGTCCACCTTGGTGCTGCGCTTCGTCATCGGCCAACCTCGCTTCTCCGCGCATTCGCGCCTGCGCCGCATGATTGTCGAAGGGATGATTTCCGGCTAGTGTCGAAATCGACATTAATCAGGGATATTTCGCCATGGTCCGCGTTATCGTTCTGGCGTTGCCCGATGCCATGGTCTCGAGCCTTGCGATCACGGTGGATGCCTTGACGACGGCCAATGCGCTCTGTCGGCATGCGGGACGTCCCGAGCCGTTCGAAGTCCAGACCCTCAAGGTCACCCGTACAACGGTTTGCAAATTCCGGAGTGGCGACATCGTGATCGTTCCGGGACTGGGATCGACCACAGACCCCGATCCGCTGGCGCGCTTGGCCAACCCGGCGGTTCGGCGCGCA
>JAQGJF010000315.1 GCA_028290765.1 Tardiphaga sp. | reverse complement strand
AGCCGGAATTCATCGTCGCCGACGAGCCGACCACCGCGCTCGACGTGCTGGTGCAGCAGGATGTGCTGGCACTGATCAAGGAGGTGCAGCAGCGGCTGCAGTCATCGGTGGTGTTCGTCACCCACGACATGTCGGTCCATGCCGCGATCACCGACCGGCTCGGCATCATGTATGCCGGGCGGCTGGTCGAGGAGGGCCCGACCGGGCAGATCTTCGCGGAACCGCAGCATCCCTACACCGCGCATCTGATCAACAGCCTGCCGCGGATCGGCGACCTGCGGATCCGCCGCAGCCTGCCCGGCCGGCCGCCGGCGCTGGTCGACCCGCCGAGCGGCTGCCGCTTCCACCCGCGATGCCCGCTGGCGATCGAACGCTGCACGCGCGAAAATCCCGAAATGCTGCCGAGCAAGACCGGGGGGCGCGTCGCCTGCCACCGGGCCGGAGAGGCGGAGATCGCATGAGCGTCAACGTCCTTGAGCTCGACCACGTCAGCAAGTTCTTTCCGGTTGGCGGGCTGTTCTCGCGCCGCAGGCTGCAGGCGGTCAACGATGTCAGTTTTGCGCTGTCGGCGGAGCGACCGGAAATTTTCGCGGTGGTCGGCGAATCCGGCAGCGGCAAATCCACCATCGCCAACATGATCCTCGGCACCGAACTGCCGAGCAGCGGTCATCTGCGCTTCAACGGCGTCGACATCGCCACGCTGCACGGCCGCAACGCCCGCGAAGCGTTCATGGCGCAGGTTCAGCCGGTGTTCCAGAATCCGTTCGAGGCTTTCAATCCGCTGAGCCGGATTGACGAATATCTGTTCGCTACCGCGCACCGTTTCGCCGGCGCCGATACGCCGCAGCGCAAATACGGGATCGCCGACGACGTTTTGCAGCGCGTCGGGCTTTCCATGGCCGAAATCAAAGGCCGCTTCCCGCATGAACTGTCCGGCGGCCAGTTGCAGCGCGTCGCGGTGGCGCGCGCGCTGATCCCCATGCCGAAGCTCATCGTCGCCGACGAACCGGTATCGATGATCGACGCGTCGCTGCGGATGTCGATCGTCAACCTGTTTCGGGCGCTGCGCGACGACCTCAAAGTATCGATCATCTACATCACCCACGACTTGGCGACGGCTTATTACATTTCCGACCGGGTCATCATCATGCGCAAGGGCGTCGTCATCGAACAGGGCGAGGCCCGCGCGGTTCTCGACAATCCCACCCACCCCTACTCGATCGCCTTGAAGAACGCCGTGCTGCCGCCCGATCCGATCCGCGCTTCGGCCATTATCCGGGCGCGGGGCGCGCATGTGACGATTCCTGTCGACGGCGACTGAACATGCCGGTACATCCCTATTGTTGGAGCATGATCTTTTCGGAAAACCGGTGCCCACTTTTCCGGATCATGCTCAAGGCATCGTTTCTCAAATGCCGGGAGAAGCTGTCATGACCGCCATCCGGGTCGCCATCGTCGGCCTCGGCAAGATTGCCAGGGACCAGCACATCCCGGCGATTGCCGGCACCCCGGGCATCGAACTCACGGCCATCGCCAGCCGCAATGCTTCGCTCGACGGCATCGCGCACTTCAAAACCCTCGACGAATTGCTCGATGCCGCGCCCGATATCGATGCGGTTGCACTTTGTGCGCCGCCGCAAGTGCGCCAGGCGCAAGCGGCCGCCGCGCTGCGGGCGGGCAAGCATGTGCTGCTGGAAAAACCTCCGGGCGCGACGGTTAGCGAGCTCGCGCCGCTGATCGCCACGGCGCGGGAAACCGGAAGAACCTTGTTCGCCACCTGGCATTCCCGCTTCGCGCCGGCGGTCGAGCCGGCGAAAGCCTTTCTCGCCGATCGCCAGATCACGTCGGTGACCATCGAATGGAAGGAAGATGTGAAAGTCTGGCACCCGGGCCAGGCCTGGATCTGGGAACCGGGCGGGCTTGGCGTTTTCGATCCCGGCATCAACGCCCTCTCCATCCTCACCCGCATTCTGCCACGGCCGTTCTTTCTCACGAAAGCCGAATTGTCCTTTCCCGAAAATCGCGCGGCCCCGATCGCAGCCGACCTCGCTTTCTCCGATGCCACCGGTCTGCCGATCCGCGCGGAGTTCGACTGGCGGCAGACCGGTCCGCAGACCTGGGACATTCGCGTTGAGACCGATGCCGGGCGCCTGGTGCTGTCGGCCGGCGGCAGCCGCCTGGCGCATGACGGACAGACCCTGGTCAACGAGAAGCAGGCCGAGTATCGCGGCATCTATCGGCGCTTTGTCGAGCTGATCGGCAACGGCGTGTCCGATGTCGACCTGTCACCGCTGATCCATGTCGCCGACGCCTTCATGCTCGGCCGCCGCCACGCCGTCGAACCTTTCATCGAGGATTGATCATGACAAAGCCGAAGAAATCGGAGACGCCCAAGGTCGTGCGTGAGGTTTTCGGGCAGCTGGAGGACGGTGGCACCGTGGAAATGGTGCGATTGCATGGCGAGAACGGTTTCGAGGTGCGCCTGATCACCTTTGGCGCCGCGCTGCAGTCGATCCTGGTGCCGGACCGCACCGGAAAGCTGGCGGATGTGATTCTCGGCCGGGAGGATCTTGCCGGCTATGTCGCGCTCCGGCGCTTCCTTGGCGCGACGGTCGGGCGCTTCGCCAACCGCATCGCCAAGGGGCAATTCGAGCTGGATGGCCACCGTTTTCAACTGCCCACCAATGACGGCGCCAACGCGCTCCATGGCGGGCTCAGCGGTTTCGACCGCAAGAACTGGAGCATTACCGCGATCGGTGAGAAACCGGCGCCGTTCGTCACACTTTCCTATGTCAGTCCAGACGGGGAGGAAGGCTATCCCGGCAAGCTTACGACCAACCTCACCTACAGCCTGATCGGCGGCATGGAACTGTCGGTCGCGTTCTCCGCACAGACCGACAAGCCGACCGTCGTCAACCTGACCAATCACAGCTTCTTCAATCTCGCCGGCGTCGGGGCCAATGGTGTCGGCATTCTCGACCACCGCCTTACCAGCCCCGCCGATCGCTATCTGGCGGTGCATGCCAACGGCATCCCGTTAAGCGAACCGAGCCTGGTCGATGCGACGCCGTTCGACTTCCGTAAGCTGCACCGCATCGGCGTCCGCATCCACGACCAGATCGACCAGATCCAGATCCGCCAGGGTTATGATCACTGCTACTGCCTACCCGGCGGAGCTGTCAGCGAACCGCGCCTCGCCGCCCGGGTCGAGGAACCGCGCTCCGGCCGCGTCATGGAACTGTGGACCAACCAGCCTGGCGTCCAGTTCTATTCGGGCAATTTCCTCGACGGCAGCGTGACCGGAAAATATGGCCGGGTGTACCGCCAGTACGACGCGCTGTGCCTGGAGCCGCAGGTCTATCCCGACACCCCAAACCGTCCCGATTATCCGCCGGCGCGGCTGGACCCCGGGCAGACCTATCGCCACACCTCGCTGTACCGGTTTTCCACGACCTGACGACACAAAGGAGGAATCGCATGGAGGATGTCGGCACGACGATTCTGAGCGAGCGGCACTGCCATCTCGGCGAAGGCCCGACCTATGATCCGGCGACCGACACCGCCTGGTGGTTCGACATTCTCGAACGCACGCTGCTGCAGGCCGATCTCGCCTCGGGCGACATCACCACGCACGCGCTACCGGTGATGGCCAGCGTGCTGGCCATCATTGACGACCAGCGCCAGCTGCTTGCCGCCGACACCGGGCTTTATGTTCGCGACGTCGCCGACGGCCGCCTCACGCTGCACACGCCGCTCGAAGCCGACAACGCCGCGACGCGCTCCAACGACGGCCGCGTTCATGCCTGTGGCGCGCTGTGGGTCGGAACCATGGGTCGCAAAGCGGAAAAGGGCGCCGGCGCGATCTATCGCTTTCACCGCGGCGAACTGAGCCTGCTCTATGCCGGCGTCACCATCCCGAACGCGATCTGCTTTTCGCCCGATGGCGCCACCGCCTATTTCACCGATACGAAGACGGCGCTGCTGCAGCGCGTTGCGATCGATCCCATGACCGCCAAGCCGACCGGCGAGCCGCAAACGCTGTACGATCATCGCGGCGG
>JAQGJF010000232.1 GCA_028290765.1 Tardiphaga sp. | reverse complement strand
TCGCCCATCACATTGCTGCCGATCGCGGCGCCGCGCAGGCCCTGCTTTTTGACGGCGTCTTCGAGCTGCTGCACGGCGAGATCGGGAAATTGCAGGCTGAGCGAGGCAAACGCCGCGAAGCGATCCGGTTTCGAGGCGCACAATTCCGCGAACTTCTCGTTCTGCACCTTGACGATTTGCGCGGCGAGGTCGCGTTCCCGGCCGTACCAGAACGGATTGATCGAGAGCACCTCCATGTCGATGCCCATCGCGTCCATTTCCTTGAGACGCTTCTCGATGACGATGAAATGCTCCGGCACGCCCTTGACCGGCGGCAGCACCTTGTCGCCCTCGGCGCCCAGCAGATTGAGGGATTCACGGAAGTAGCAATGCGCATGAACGTCGATGGTCTTGATGCGCTTGCCCTTGACCATCACCGGGAGATGCCGTGGCGTGGGTCCCTGGGCGTGGGCGGTGTCGAGCAGGCCGCAGCTGCAGAACGCGATGCCGCTGGCAGCCGCGCCTTTGAGAAAATTCCGGCGTGTGGTGGTCATGTGGTCTCCTCCGATTTTTGTTTTTCGGCGGAGAACTGGCGACCAGTTTCCGGCCGATCATTTTTTGATTTTTAGTTCAGAAGTCGTCACGGCGATCAGGCAGAAAAAAAAGGCCGCCCGGTTCGCGGGCGGCCCAGCTTTTAGCGTGCAGCAAGTCCCAGTATTGTCCGGGCTTCTTTTGTTGTGGCCAATTCACCGCCGAGCTCGTCGACGATCGTCGCCGCCTTCTTCACCATCGCCGCGTTGTCCGGCGCCAGAACACCCTTGCGCAGCATGACGGCATCCTCGAGCCCGACGCGGACATGACCACCGAGCAGGAAGGTCTGCGCCACCATCGGGAACGACATCCGCCCGATACCGAAGCCGGCCCATTGCGCATCCGGCGGCAACAGATTGCGGGCATAGATCATGGTCTCCGGCGACGATTCGAAGCCGTAGCGGATGCCGGTGACGATCTGGAACATGGCCGGGCTATCGAGCACGCCCTGGGCGATCAGCGCCTTGGCCAGCGAAATGTCGCCGCTGTCGAACACCTCTAACTCGGGCTTGGAACCGGCTTCCTTCATGGCCTTGGCCATGATGGTGACGTTCTCCGGCGGGTTCATCACCACCGACGAGCCCGACCACATGGTGTTGAGATCGAGCGTGCAGATTTCCGGCTTCAGCGCGATGACGTGTTCGACGCGGCGCAGCGGATGAGCCAGGTTGGTGCCGGGCGCGGCAATCCTCGGCTCGTCCTTGCTGGGAACGAAACGGCCGCCAGGACCGGTGGTCAAATTGATGATGACATCGACGCCGCTGTCGCGGATACGGTCGACCACTTCCTTGTAATGCGCGAGTTCCATGCTCGGCCGGCCGTCATCGTAGCGCACATGGATATGCGCGATCGCGGCACCGGCCTTGGCGGAATCGATGCAGGCGGTGGCGATCTGGGTGGGCGTGCAGGGCAGGCCGGGGTGCTGCTCCAGCGTGGTCTGGTTGCCCGTCACCGCAACGCTGAGAATTGTCTTGGCCATGCGCGTCTTCCTCTCCTGATTTCTGCTTGCAGAATCGTGCTTCGCAACCGCGGTGCCGATGCGAGGCTCGCGCGCTTGACTTGTACCCAACGAACGATTTATTGAAACATACGTTCGTTTTAGTCAAGAGGTCCGTGGTGACCGCGCTCAACCCCCGCGATCCGGTCAAAGCCGCCGACGACGTCACGGCCCTCAAGCCGTCGGCGCGGCAGCGCTTGATGGATGCGTCGGAGCAATTGTTCGCCGAGCATGGCTGGAACGCGGTCAGCATCCGCACCATCGTCGCTGCCGCCGGGGTCAATCTGGCCGCGCTGCATTATCATTTCGGCTCGAAGGAGCAGCTGCTCACCGAGATTTTCGCGGCGCGGGCCAAGCCGATCGCCGAGGAGCGCATGCGGCTCCTGGCCGCGATCGAGCGCGAGGGCGGAACGCCCTCGCTCGAAGGCATTCTCGAAGCTTTCCTGCGCCCGGCGCTGACCATCGGGTCGGACGAACGCTTCGGCGGCCGCGCCTTCATCAAGCTGCGGGCGCGCCTCGCCACCGAGCCGGAGACGGTGAGCCGGAAAATTCTCGCCAATGCCTTCGATGAGTCGAGCGGCGAGTTTCTGGCGGCGCTCGGGCGGGCCTTGCCGGAAATCCCGCAGTCCGATCTCGAATGGCGCTTCCATTTCATGCTGGGCACCATGTTCTACACCATGGCCGATGCCGGACGGATCCAGTCGCTGACCGACGGGCGCTGCGATCCCGGCCGTGTCGAAGACGCGCTTTTGCACATCATTCCGTTTCTCGCCGCCGGATTTCGATCGGCGCCGGGTTCGGTGGTTCCAGTAAAATCGAGGAGACGTTCGAAGTGAAACAACAAGAGTCGCACACAACGGCCAAGGTCACGAAAAAGGATATCGAAGCTGCCGCCGAACGGTTGAAGAACTGGGGAAAATGGGGCCCGGAAGACCACATCGGCACCATGAACTACACCCAGCCGGCCGACATCGTCCGCGCCGCCTCGCTAGTGCGCAAAGGCCAGGTGATTTCGCTGGCGTTGAACTACGACAACAAGGGCCCGCAGGGCGGCAAGACCAAATTCCCGCCGGTCGGGCGCTTCAACCCGGTGCACACCATGCTGCGCACCGGCACCGATGCCTATTCCGGCGTGCTCGACAAGCGCGGCATCCGCTCGGCCGACGACATCGTGCTGTTTCCGCTGCAGGCTGGTACCCATTGGGATGGGCTCGGCCATATCTTCTACGGCGACAACATGTGGAACGGCTATGATTGCCGCAGCGTCTCGTCGTTCGGCGCGGAAAAGGCCGGCATCGAACATGCCAAGGAAAAAATGGTCGGGCGCGGCGTGCTGCTCGACATCGCGCGCCACCAGGGCATGGATTGGCTGCCGGAAGGCTTTGCCATCACCAACGACATGCTCGACAAATGCGCCAAGGCGCAGAATGTCGAGGTCGGCCGCGGCGATCATCTCTTGATCCGCACCGGACAGATGGAAGAGAAGCTCGCCGAGGGCAATTGGGACGGTTACCCCGGCGGCGATGCGCCCGGCCTTGCTTTCGAAACGCTGGACTGGCTGCAGGACAAGCAGGTGGCGGCGGTGGCGACCGATACCTGGGGTGTCGAAGTGCGTCCCAACAATTGCGATGATGCCAACCAACCCTGGCACTGGATCTGTATTCCGATCATGGGCCTGACCATGGGCGAGATCTTCAAGCTCGACGAACTGTCGAAGGCCTGCGCCGGCGACAAGGTCTATGACTTCATGTTCGTCGGTCCGGCGCTGCCGATCACCGGCGCGGTCGGCTCGCCGATCAATCCGCTGGCGATCCGCTGACGACAAGATGATACCGCGGCGGCTAGCCCGCCGCGGACCGGCCCCCAATTCGCGTAGACGAAGGCCATTGAGACAGAGCGAGCGCCAGTCGGCGCTTCACGTCGGGAGAAACAAAATGAAGAAAACAACGATTGCACTGTCGCGCCGCCATTTCTTGCGCGCCACCACCGGCATCATCGGCGCGGCGGCCACCTCCGGGCTCGGATGGAGGCCGGCACGGGCGGCGGGCTATCCCACCCGTCCGATCAAGATCATCGTGCCCTTCGCGCCGGCCGGCCCGACCGACATCATGGCGCGGATCGTCGCCCAGCATCTCGGCGATGCGATCGGCGGTTCGGCGATCGTCGACAACCGGGCCGGCGCCGGCGGCAATATCGGCATCGGAATCGCGGCACGCTCGGAGCCCGACGGCTATACGCTGCTGATCACGTCGAGCGCCTATGTCGTCAATCCCGGCCTCTACGCCAAGATCCCCTATGATCCCTACAATGATTTCGCGCCGATCGCCGAACTCGGCACCTCGCCGAATGTGATCCTGGTGGATCCCAAGCTCGGCATCAATTCGATCGCCGAACTGTTCGCCAAGGCCAAGGCCGAGCCGAACCTGCTCAATTACGCGAGCCCCGGCATCGGCACCACGCCGCATCTGTCGGGCGAACTGCTCAAGATCGTCGGCGACGTCAATATCACCCATGTGCCATATCCCGGCGCGGGACCGGCGATCCAGGCGATCCTCTCCGGAACGGTGCAGCTCTGTTCCGCGGCATTGCCGCCGGCGCATCCGCATATCGAATCCGGCGCGCTGAAGGCGCTGGCCGTCACCGGCGCGCATCGCTGGTTCGACCTGCCCAACGTGCCGACCATGGTCGAGCTCGGCTACAAGGATTTCATCGCCGATACTTTCCAGGGTTTCCTGGCGCCGGCCAAGACGCCGCCGGAGATCGTCGAATTGCTGTCGACCAAGACGCTCGAAGTCCTGAAAATACCGAAGGTTGCAGAGCAATTGCAGAGCGGCGGCTTCGAGGTGATCGCCAACGGGCCCGCCGGCATGCGCAAGCGCATCGACGATGAAGTGCCGAAATGGCGCGACATCGTCGCCAAGGCCGGCATCAAGCCCGTCTAAGCGATCGGATCGAAATTGCGTATCACCGCGATCGCCGAGAAGGCCGTTCCCGTCGGATCGATGATGCGGAACGCCGCCTTCGATTTTTCCGAAATGACCACGTCGGTCGTCGCAGTCACCACCGATGTCCTGCGCAACGGCAAGCCCATTGTGGGCTATGCCTTCAACTCGACCGGGCGCTACGCCTGTGGTGCTTCGATGCGGGCGCGGTTCATCCCGCGCATCCTCTCGGCCAAGCCTGAGGAATTGCAGGATCAGGCCGGATTGATCGATCCGGCAAAGGTCCTGCAGCGCATGATGCTGCGCGAAAAGCCGGGCGGCGATGCCGAACGGTCGGTGCCGATCGGCACCATCGAGACCGCGGTGTGGGACGCGCTGGCGAAGATTCTCGAGCGCCCGCTCTGGCATGTGCTGGCGGAACGCTTCAACGGCGGCGTCAACCCTGCGAAAATTCCCTGCTATGTCGGCGGCGGCTGGTATCGTCCGGAGGGCGATCTCACCGGTCTCTCGGACGAGGTGAAACGCCATCTGCAGGCCGGCTACACCCATATCAAGATCAAGGTCGGCGGCGCTCCCATCAAGGATGATCTCGCCCGCATCGAGACCGCGATTGCGCTGATGGCCGGCGCAGATCATCTCGCCGTCGACGCCAACGCCGCCTTCTCCCAGGAGCGCAGCAAACAATACGCCCGCGCGCTGGCGCCGATCGGCCTGCGCTGGTTCGAAGAGCCCTGTGCACCGCTGGATTACGGCACCTTCGCCGAGCTGACCCAAAGCTATGACGCGCCGCTGGCGACCGGCGAAAACCTGTACTGTCTTGGCGATGTCGAAAACCTGTTGGCGTTCGGCGGTTTTCGTCGCGACCGCGACATCCTCCAGGTCGATCCGCCGCAGGCCTATGGCGTCGGCGCCTATGCGGAGATGGTGGCGAAGGTCGAAGCGCTCGGCGGGACGCGGCAGCGCATCTTTCCCCATGGCGGCAACATGATGTCGTTTGCGCTGGTCGCGGGGCTTGGGCTCGGTGGCTGCGAAGCCTATCCCGGCGTGTTCGCCGCGTTCGGCGGATTTGCCGAGGGCATGGAGGTTCGCGACGGACACATCGCGCTGCCGGACATGCCCGGCATCGGCTTCGAGGCGCAGCCGGCGCTGCACAAGATCATGCAGGACGTCGCCAATGCATGATGTAAGAACATCGGACGGCGCAGCGTTGCGGCCGACCGGATCGTCGAGACTGGAGTGCGGATCGTGCAGCCTGAGTTGAAAATACCATTCGACCGCCTCAAGGTATTCATCCACCAGGCGATGATGGCGCTGGGCTTGCCGGATGCGGACGCCATGACCGTCGCCGCGCTGATGGCGGAAGCGGACCTGCAGGGATCCGACGGCCACGGTGTCACCCGGCTGCCATCCTATGCCCGCCGCATCCGGGCCGGCGGCGTCAATGTGCGGCCGACGCTGCGCGTGGTGCGGGAGCAGGCCGGCATGGCGCTGATCGACGGCGACAATGGCATGGGCCATATCGTGATGAAGCGCGCCGCCGAGATGGCGATCGAGAAGGCGCGCCTGACCGGCATTGCCTGGGTCAATTCGCAATTCAGCAATCACGCCGGCCCGGCCTCGCTCTATGCCAGCATGCCGCTCGCCCACGACATGATCGGGCTGTATTTCGCGGTCGGCAATGCCAACCATCTGCCACCCTGGGGCGGGCTCGACATGCTGCTGTCGACCAATCCGATCGCGGCCGCGATCCCGGCGGGCACTGAGAAGCCGATCGTTCTCGACATGGCCACCACGGTCGCGGCGTATGGCAAGGTCAAGACCAAGGCGCTGCTCGGCCAGAGCATGCCGGAAGGCTGGATGATCGACCGCGAGGGCAAGCCGCTGACCGATCCGAAGCGCGCCGACGAAGGCATGCTATTGCCGCTCGGCGGCATGGAAGCCGGCTACAAGGGCTACGGCCTGGCGCTGATCATCGGCCTGCTGGCGGGCACGCTCGGCGGCGCGGCGATGGGCAAGGACGTGATCGATTTCAACCACGACGATTCCAGCGTCACCAACACCGGACAAGCCATCGCCGCCATCAACCTGGCCGCGTTCGGCGACGTCGCTGCGTTCAAGGCCCGCGTCGACACGCTGGTCCGCGATTTGCGCGGCAGCGAGCGCATGCCCGGCGTCGAGCGCATTTTCGTTCCCGGCGAGCGCAGCCACGAAACCCGTGCTATCAGATCGAGCCACGGCATTCCGATCGCGCCCGCATTGATGCGCGGTCTCGATCAACTTGCTGACGAACTTAACATTAAAAAGCTCAATTAGGAGAAGCCGGCATGTGCTTCCAGCGTTCGTTTGTGGCGGGGCTCGCGCTCTGCGTCGTTTCCAGCTTCGCCCATGCGCAAGCAACCTATCCCGACAAGCCGATCCGGATGATCATTCCGCTCGCCGCGGGCAGCGCGGTCGATGTGGCGGCGCGAATCGTTACCCAGAAAATGTCTGATAATATGGGCCAGCAGTTCGTCATCATGAATCAGCCCGGCGCGGCCGGCGTGATCGGTGCCGAACAGGTCGCCAAGGCGGACCCCGACGGCTATACGATCGGCGGGTTCAACGACAGCATCATGACCATGGTGCCCAATTTGCTGCCCAAGCCGCGCTGGGACATCGTCAAGGATTTCGAGCCGGTGTCGTTGGTGGCCACGGTCGAGTGGGGACTGATCGCCAACCCCAAATCGGGCTTCAAGACCGCGGCCGACCTGATCGCGGCGGCAAAAGCCGCGCCAGGCAAGATCGATTACGGCTCCGGCGGCGTCGGCAGCCCGCAGCATCTGGCGATGGCGATGTTCGCCGCCAACGCAGGCATTACGCTGACTCATGTGCCCTATCGCGGCGCCACCCAGGCGGCGGTCGATGTCGCCGGTGGCCAGATCCCGGTCGCTTTCCAGGGTCTCGGTACGGTGACCGCGCTGGTGCAGGGCGATCAGGTTCAGTTGATCGGGGTGCCGACGCAGCAACGCCTGGCGCAATATCCCAATGTTCCCACCGTCTCGGAATCCGGCCTGCCCGGCTTCCTGTTCAATTCCTGGTTCGCAATCCTGGCCCCGGCCGGCACGCCAAAGGAGATCATCGCCAAGCTCAACGCGGAAGTGGTCAAGGCGCTCGCCGATCCCGCCACGCGCAAGCGTCTCGACGAGCAGGGTCTGGTGGTGCGCGGCTCTTCGCCGGAAGAACTGCGCGTGCTCACCAAGGATCAACTGGCGAAATACGGCAAGCTGATCGACGAGATGGGAATTGCGCAGAAATAAGTGCGCGACACACGTGAACGAGCCGCGTTTTCTGCGCCGATTCGAGGCACTACATTTGCCCCGTCATGACCGGGCTTGTCCCGGCCATCCACGTCTTTGCCGCAGAAAAGGAAGACGTGGATGCCCGGGACAAGCCCGGGCATGACGAACGTTTATAGCGTCGCACTCGGTTAGATCACACATCCAGCCCCAAAATCCGCGCCGCATTGCCGCCGGCGATCTGCGCCAGCGTGCCCTCGTCCATGCCGTTGACGCCGGCAATATGGCCGATCGGATTGTATTCGGCCATGTCGAACGGATAGTCGGTGCCCATCACGATGCGGTCGGGGCCGAACAGATCGAGCATGTAGGCCAGCTGGTGATAGGTGAACACCACGGTGTCGAGATAGACCTGCCGCAGATAGGTGGTCGGCGGCAGCGGTAGATCGCCGTGGGAATCCTGGCGCGCGCCCCAGGCGTGATCGATGCGGCCGGAATAGCCGGGCAGATAGCCGCCGCCATGCACTGCCATCAGTTTCAGGTCGGGGAAACGCGCCAGCGTTCCCGAGAAGATCAGATTGTGCAGCGCCAGCGTGGTCTCGAGCGGATTGCCGAGCACGTTGTTGAAATAGAAATGGGTGAGCCGCTCGCCATGGGTGAAACCATTCGGATGCATCATGATGAAGGCGCCGAGTTGTTCGGCCTTGGCGAAGAACGGCCGGAATTTCGGATCGGACAATTCCTGGCCGTCGACATTGGTCAGGATTTCAACGCCCTTCAGCTTCAGGGTGTTCATGATGTAGTCGAGCTCGCGAACCGCGATCTCCGGCTCCTGCAGCGTCACGGTGCCGAGTGCCACGAACCGATCGGGCTGGCGCGCGCAATATTCGACCATGCCGTCATTGACGAGGCGATGCGCTTGTTCGGCGAGCTTGGCGTCGAGCGTGTAATAGCACTGGTTCGGAGCCGGCGCGACGACCTGGATGTCGATGCCCATCTTGTCGAGATCGAACAGCCGGCGATCGATCGTCGTCATGATGGTGGCGATGTCCTGCTCCTGCATCGCATTGATTTCCTTGCTGGCGGCATCGGAAAAATGCGCCAGCGGAATCCGGCTGATGTCGACATGCGGTTTGGCCAGCGCGGCAGCCTGCGGAACCACGATATGGGCGTGAATATCGATGGTCGTCGATGACGGGCGCCGGGCGCGGCCGTCGGCGTCATGGACGCGGGCGGCGGTGAGGCCGTAACGATTCTTGCGGTCGATCATGGAGTTTACTCGTTGGTTGAGAGGGCTTTTCTTAGTGGAGTGATCGGATCAGGGACAGGCAATATTCATGCGGCACTCGGCCGTTTGGGCCAGCGCGCCGAAACGGTGGTGGCGTCGGCGTCGCCATAGCCCGCCGCTTCGGCTTCCTCGAAGCAGGCCAGCGCGCTGGCGGTGACGGGAAGCGTGGCGTGGATCGATCGGCCGAACGCCACCGCGGTGGCAAGATCCTTTTTGGCGCCGCTGAGACTGAAGGCGACGTCGACCACCGGTTGTCCGGCCAGCGCCTGGGCGATGACGGGCCCGCGGCCCTTCATGGCGACCGGCGTGCCGGAAGTATCGGACATGATGTCGATCAGCCGTTCTGGCGTGAGATTCAGCGGCCTGCAGATCGTCAGCGCTTCGCCGAGCGCCTGCCAGTACACCAACAGCGGCAAATTGACCGCGAGCTTCATGGTCGCCCCCGAGCCGAGATCGCCGATATGCTCGATGCGGCGGCACATCTGCCCGAGGATCGGCATCGCTCGGGCTACATCCGGATTGCTGCCGCCGGCCAGACCCATCAGCTTGCCTTCCTTGGCCGGGCCGATGCTGCCGCCAACCGGACATTCGACAAAGGCGGCGCCGGCCTTTTGCGCCGAAGCGCCGATCGACACCATGGTGTCCGGACGCACCGTGCTGGTGTCGATGATGAGCTTGCCGTCGAGTTTCGCCTTCAGGATCCCGTTCGGTCCCCGGTAAACCGCCTCGGTGGCGTCGTCGTTCAGCAGCATCACGACGACGATTTCGCATTGCTGGGCGAGATCGCCCGGTGACGCGAACAGTTTCGCGCCGGCATCGGTGAGCGGTTTTGTCTTTTTGGAGTCTCTGTTCCAGACGCCGACGTCATGGCCGACCGACATCAATCGCTGCGCGATGGCTGATCCCATTCGTCCCGTTCCGCAGACACCGACTTTCATGTTCGTGGCCCTGGTTAGAGTGAATTGATCGCGGCTGCGATCCGCTCGGATGTCAGCGGCAGGTCGCGGACGCGGATGCCGAGCGCATGGTGGATGGCATTGGCGATCGCCGCGGCGATCGGACCGGTGGCGCCTTCACCGGCGCCCAGCGCCGGCGCGCCTTCGGGCTCGACGACGACGGTATCGATGGTGGGCGTTTCCGAGAAATTCAGGATCGGATAGTCGTTCCAGGAGCGCACGCCAAAGCCATCCGAAGTCCAGCGCACCTCTTCCTTCAGCGCCCAGCTCGCCGCCTGCACCACGCCGCCCTCGACCTGGTTGAGCAGCCCGTCGCGGTGCACGACCTCGCCGGCATCGATGGCGGCAGTGACATGTTTCAAGCTAACCTTGTCGGTCACCTCGACCGTGGCGACCACGGCAAAATAGCAGCCGACGTTCTTGTAACGGCTGAACGCAAAGCCGCGGCCGATGCCTTCGCCGCGGGGCTCATCGGATTTCCAGTTGGCGCGGTTCGCGGCCGCGTGGATGACGCCGATGGCGCGCGGATCTTCGAGATGCCGCAGCCTGAATTCGACCGGATCGGCGTTCGCCAGCGCCGCCAGCTCGTCCATGAAGGACTCGATGGCGAACACGTTGCCATGGGCGCCGAGCGAGCGCAGCGCCGAACTGCGCAGCGGCCCCTGCGGCAGCAGATGATGGGTGATGCGTCGCTTGCCGAGCTGGTAGAGCGACAGCGCATTGCGGGCCCCACCGCCATAGGGCAACGGCGCGTCGCTGGTCGATGAAGGTGCCGACGGCTCGGCGAGGTGCGAGGCGGCGAGCAGATTGACGCCGTCGCCGGCGCCCGGGCGCAGCAGATGGCTCGGGCTCCACACATCATGTTCCCACTGGGCGATCTTTCCGTCATCGCCGAGTCCCGCCGCCAGATGCATGCGCATCGCGGCGCCGAAAGGTGACCAGCTCAGCTCGTCGGCCCGGCTCCACATGCACATCACCGGGACATTGCGCCCTCGGGCAAGCAACGCCGCGTCCAGCGCCACATCATCGGCGCCATTGTGGCCATAGCAGCCGGAGCCCTGGGCATGGATGACGCGGACCTTTTTGGCGTCGATGCGCAGCGCCTTCGCCAGCGTCCTTTGCAGGGGATAGATGCCTTGCGAGTGCGACCAGATCGTCACCGCGTCATCGTGCCAGGTCGCGACGGCCGAAGTCGGACCGATCGAGGCGTGGGCGATAAAGGGCCGCGAATAATCAGCCTGATGATGCGTCACCACCTTAGGCTCAGCGACATCATCGTTGATGAAGACCGTGCTCTTCGGCGTGAGCTCCGTCATCCAGCCATTGGCTTCGGTGTGCGGCGGCAATTCGCGCTCGCGCGCCCACGTCGCGTTTCGCGCCGCGACTTTGATAGCATTCAGGGCCTGTTCGTCGCGGTTGGCGACGACGCCCATGAAACCGCCGTCGACGACGACATCGACGACCCCCGGCAGCGCCAGCACCTTATCGCGATCAAAGGAGGTCAGCCGGTCCGCCGGATGGGCGCCGCGCAGCACGCGGCCATACAGCATGCCGGGAAGGCTCATGTCCTGGATGAATGCGGTGCCGTGCAGCTTGGCGTCGAGGTCGAGGCGCCGCAGGCCTTCGTGATCGACCGATCCGCCGATCAGCACCGGCGCCGGCAGGTCGGCGCTCGATTGCGCCAGATCGATCTTCGGGGCGAGCTCCCAATAGCTCACGCCCTCATTGCGACCGACCAGCATGAAGGTGCCGGCGCGGACCACCAATTCGCCATCGCCGAGAATTTTTCGCGCCTCCTGCTCGAATAGCGCACGCACCAAGGCGCAGGCCCAGCGCATCGAAGACCCGCCATGTTCGATCGAGAAGCTGCCCGCGGTGTAGCCCTCGTCGGGCGATCGGAGCGTGTCGGCGGGCACCATCCGGATGGAGTCGAGGTCGACGCCGAGTTCCCTGGCGGCAATCGCCGCAATCGCGGTCACCGCGCCCTGGCCGATCTCCACCTTGCCGGTGCGCAGGCTCACCACGGCGTCGGTATCGAACGACACCCAGCGATTGAGCGTCGGGTTGGCGGCGAGATTGGCGGGAAGGGCGCTCATGTCCGCCGCCCCTTGCGCTCGGCGATGGCGCGATCGACCGCGCGCAGGATGCGGACCTGCGAACCGCATCTACACAAATGGCGTTCGTCGAGCGTGGCGACGATCTGGTCGCGGTCGGCCGGCGGATCGGGCGCTAGCATGGCCGCGACCGTCATGATGATGCCGTTGATGCAATAGCCGCATTGCGCGGCCTGCTCGGCCAGGAAGATCGCTTGCAGCTGTTGCGCGGCGCGGTCGTTGGCGAGGCCCTCGATGGTCTGCACGCGGTGATTTTTCGCCGCCCATAGCGGCGTGGTGCACGACTGCACCGCCAGTCCGTCGATCAATACGGTGCAGGCGCCGCAATTGCCTTCGCCGCAGCCGATCCGCGTGCCCTTCAGTTCGAGATCGTGGCGTAGCGCCATCAGCAGCGGGGTGTCTTCCGGGGCGCGGATTTCGACGTCGCGGTCGTTGACCGTGAAAGCGATGGTCGTGTCGTTGGAGGGTATGGGGTTGCTCATCATGTGACGGCCTAATGAGCGTGGAAGACGCCGAGGTGCTGGGCGACCAGCTCTTCGTTGTTGGCGACATCGGCGGCGCTGCCGGCGAACACGCAGCGGCCGGTGTTGAGGATCACGGCCTGGTCGGCGACGCCGAGCGCCAGCTGGCGGTTCTGTTCCACCAGCACGATGGATTGTCCTTCGTCCTTCAGGCGTCCGATGGCGCGGCCGACTTCGGCGACGATCAAGGGCGCCAGCCCTTCCGACGGTTCGTCGAGCAGCAGAACTCTTGGATTACCCATCAGCGCGCGTCCGATCGACAGCATCTGCTGCTCGCCGCCCGAGAGCGTGCCGGCGAACTGCGCATGCCGCTCGCGCAGGCGCGGGAACATGTCATAGATCCGGTCCAGCCCCCACGGCCTGTCGGTTGTGCTCTCGCGCTGCTGCGCCACCATCAGATTCTCGCGCACCGACAATGACGGAAAGATGCGGCGGCCCTGCGGCACCAGGCCGATGCCGAGTTGCGAGATTCGTTCCGGGCCGAGCCCGGCGATCGGCTCGCCGAACAGCCGGATCTCGCCTTGTTTCGGCTTGAGAAAGCCGATGATGGTCGAGATGCAGGTGGTCTTGCCGGCGCCGTTGCGTCCCAGCAGAGCCAGCACGCCACCCGGCCGCAGCGAGAAGCCGACGCCATGCAACACATGGCTGTCGCCATAAAAACTGTGCACATTGCTCAGGGTAAGTGCGTCAGGTGCCAAGATACACCTCACGGGTGCGCGGGTCCGCGATCACGGTGTCGCGTTCGCCGTCGACGATGACCTTGCCGTAGTTCAGCAGCGTCACGGTCTCGGCGAGGTCGAGCGCGGTATCCATGTCATGCTCGATCATGATGACGGCGGTCTGCCGGGGGATCGAGGCGATCAGCGACTTCACCGTCGATCGCTCGGTGTTCGAAAGGCCGGCCAGCGGCTCGTCCAATAGCAGAACGCGCGGCTTCTGCGCCAGCGCCATCGCCAGCTCGACGCGGCGTTTTTCGCCATAGGCGATATCGGACACCGGATGTTCCGCCAGATGCAGCAGCCCGACCCGGTCCAGCGTCCGCCGCGCCTCGGTGGCGAGGTCGCCGTAGAACGACAGCGGTCGCCACATGTTCCAACGCGTCGGCCGCAGCCCGAGCAGACCGAGCACGACATTGTGTTCGAGCGTGTCGCCGTTGAACAGCGTGATGATCTGATAGGTCCGCGACAACCCGTAATGCGCGCGCCGAAACGGCGTGAAGGGCGTGACGTCGGTGCCGAACAGCCTGACCTGCCCGGAATTCGGCCGCAGGTCGCCGGTGA
>JAQGJF010000189.1 GCA_028290765.1 Tardiphaga sp. | reverse complement strand
CGGTCGCTTTGGCGACGCCGGTGCTTTCGATCCTGGCGCTCTGGTACGCGGCCATTGCGCTTTCGGGCCTGCCGGAATTCGTCATCCCCCGCCCGACCCAGGTGCTGGCGGCGCTGGTCGAGGACCGCGCCTTCATCGCGACGCATCTGCTCGAAACCCTGAAATCGGCCGGCCTCGGGTTCCTGCTGGCCAACGCGATCGGCATCGGGCTCGCCATGCTGTTCGTCGCGGCGCCGCTGTGCCAGCGCATCGTCATGCCGGCGGCGATCACGATGCGCAATATTCCCTATGTCGCGCTCGCCTCCGTGCTGGTGCTGGCGTTCGGCGACGGGCTGCGGTCGAAAGTCCTGATCGTGGCGCTGGCGGGGTTCTTCCCGGTTCTGGTCAACACCTGGCGCGGCCTGCTGGCGGTCGATCCGATCATCATCGACCGCATGCGCATTCTCGATGCCAAGCCGTGGGACGTTTTTCTAAAAGTGCGCCTGCCGTTCTCGCTGCCGTTCATCCTGGCGGCGCAGGAGATCGTCGGCAGCGGCAGCATCGTGGTCTCGATCGCCGCCGAATGGCTGACGTCGACGACGGGCCTCGGCTATGTGATCAACCGGGCGATGTCGCAATATCGCGGTGATCAGGTTTACGCGGTGGCGCTTTTGGCAGCGCTGCTGTCCTATGCCGCCTATTCGCTGATTCAGGTGCTGGGCGCGCGGCTCGACTGGAGCGCGCGCAAGCCCGGCGGCGCCAAAGCGGGAGCAACGTGAAATGAGGCAACGCAAATGAGATGGACGCTCGGTAAATTCAGCGCCGCGACGCTGGTCGCGCTCACTTTGGCCGGCAACGCCCCGGCGCAGGCGCAGGCAACCAGGCTCACCGATATCAAGATCGCGCTGTCCTGGCTGCGCAACGGTCAATACGCCGCACTGCTGGTGGCCGAAGCGAAGGGATTTTTCGCCGAGGAAGGCCTGCGCGCCAGCTTCATCGACGGCGGC
Source organism: Tardiphaga sp. (assembly GCA_028290765.1). The sequence continues at coordinate 2,173 of JAQGJF010000189.1, read as the reverse complement.
CCCGGCAAGAATCCGATCCCAACCGTTGGTGTCGGGCAGGCCGAGTTCGGCGTGACATCCGGAGCGCAATTGTTCCAGGCCCGCGCGGCGCCGAGCCCCGTCGATATCGTCGGCATCGGCGCCATGGCCCAGACGCTGCCCTATGCCTTCATCAAACTCGCCGATCCTGCCGATCCCGATCCGGTGCCCAAGGACCTCGAAGGCAAAACCGTCGGCCTGCAGAGCGACGCCGGGATTTTCCTCGAGGCGCTGGGCAAGCGCAACGGCGTCGATATGAGCAAGGTCAAGGTCGAGATCGTGCTGGCGAATGCCGAACCGCTGCTGGTCGGCAAGGTGGATTATTTCTCGGGCTACATCAACAACCAGACCTACCAGATCGAGGTCGAGGCGGCCAAGCCGAACGCGCCGGCCAATCTCAAGGGCAAGGTCTGGAAAGCGATCCTGTTTTCGAAATACGGCGTCGAGGGCTATGGCGACGTGCTGTTCGCCACCAGCAAGACCATCCGGGACAACCCGGAACTGGTGCGCAAGTTCATGCGCGCGGCGGTGCGCGGCCTGAAATTCGTGATCGAAAATCCCGACGAGGCGGTCAAGGTGGTCGACGCCTTTCCCGATCAGGTCGAACGCCCCGACAAGCTCACCTGGCGCTTCAGGATTCAAAACCAGCTGTCGGTCAGCGCCGACACCAAAACCAGCGGGCTGATGTGGATGCAGCCCCGGATCTGGGAAGCGACGATGGCGTTCTACTTCGACTACAAGCAGGTCACCCGCGTGCTGCCGGTCGACGAGATCATGACCAATGCGTTCAACCCCGGACTTGTTGTCAACTAGAGGGAAAATACCTACGCGGGGCGCCCACTTTCTTACCTCTCCCCGCGTGCGGGGAGAGGTCGGAGTTCGCGCGTGAAACGCGCGGGCTCCGGGTGAGGGGGCGCCCAAGAAAATAACGCGGCATCGATGATTCAGGGCACAATGATCTTTATATCACTGGCTCCGCCCATGTGGAGACGCCCCCTCACCCGGATCGCCTGCGGCGATCCGACCTCTCCCCGCAAGCGGGGCGAGGTGACTGCGTCGCAACGTCATCACCTGAAATGATTCGAATTCCAAAATCACCGTACCAGGGAGACACCCATGAGCCTCGCAGCGACGACATCGGCCGGACTTCACCGGATTCCGACCCTCGATCTTGCGGATCCGCAATTTTCCAGTCAGATGGGAGCGGCCGCCGAGGATTATGGCTTCGCCAAGCTCACGGGCCACGGAATTTCGCCCGCCGTGGTCGGGGAAACGCTGCGGGCCGCCGCCGAATTCTTCGCGTGTCCCGAGGACGAAAAACGCCTGGTCCATGACAAGCGCAACAACCGCGGCTTCATCCCGATGTTCGACGGTGTTTCCGCCGACGGCACGCCGAACGGCCACGAGGCCTTCAGCATGGGGCATCCGGTTCGCCCGAGCGATCCCGCGCTGCTCGAGCTGCCGTTTTACGCCGAGACGCCGTGGCCGGAGCGGCCCGGCTTCCGTCCGGCACTGGAGGCCTGTTACGGCGGCTTGTTCGGCCTCGGCCAGAAAGTCCTCGAGGCGCTTGCGGTGCGCCTGTCCGCCGCGCCGGATTTTTTCGAGCGGTTGTCCCAGAACACCTATTCGAATATGCGCGTCATTCATTACCCGCCGAGCGAGGCAGTCGCTGATGTCACGGATGTCGGCGTTCGGCCGCATGAGGACCAGGGTCTCATCACGCTGTTGATCCAGGACATGAATGGCGGCCTCGAAGTTCGCGGGCCGGACGGCGAATGGCTGCATGTCGTCCCCGAACCCGACACCGTCGTGATCAACGTCGGCAAGCTCTTGACCCGATGGACCAACGGGCGTTTCAAGTCGGCCCTGCATCGCGTCATCAACCGTTCGGGCAACGAGCGCTATTCGATCCCGCTGTTCGTTCATCCGAATTTCCACCAGACGATCGACCCACGCGATTTCGCCCCGGCCGGAACGCCGGTCAAATTCGAGCCGATCGTGGCCGGCGAGCAGGTCTATGCGAATTTCGCCAGGCAACGGGCCTCGTGGATGAAGCCCGCGGGATGAAAAAGCAGGACCCGGAATTGTGGAATCGAGGAAGGGCGCGATAGCTGGGGCCGTTGCGCGAAGCGTTGCGGCACGCTCTGATCCGCTC
>JAQGJF010000173.1 GCA_028290765.1 Tardiphaga sp. | reverse complement strand
GAGGTGCGTTTCCCCGATCCGATGGCCAACCCGTATCTCGGCTTCGCCGCGATGCTGATGGCCGGCCTCGACGGCATCAAGAACAAGATCGATCCGGGTCCGGCGATGGACAAGGACCTCTACGATCTGCCGAAGGAAGAGCTGAAGTCGATCCCGACGGTTTGCGGTTCGCTCCGCGAAGCGCTGGAAAACCTCGACAAGGACCGTGCGTTCCTCAAGAACGGCGGCGTGTTCGACGACGATTTCATCGACGCCTATATCGAGCTGAAGATGACCGAGGTCGAACGCTTCGAAATGACGCCGCATCCGGTCGAATTCGACATGTATTATTCGCTCTGAGTTTTATTCGCGGGGCGTCGTCCCCGCGAGCCTCTCGGCCCGAGAAATCGAAGGCGCTCCCAAGGGAGCGCCTTTTGTTTTTTGGCCAGAGCGCGGCAAACCGGCGCGCCATCCGCGCTTGCTCTGGGGCGCGTTTGGCGAAAGAGTGCTGTCGGGTTCGGGTTTGAAAAGGATTGAATGTGGCAACTTCCGGTGAGGATCGGTTGACCGCGCGCGGCGACCTGGCATGGTCGATCGCGGTCGGCGGCATCGCTGTCGTCGCATTCGTGGCGCTGTTGCTGTTCGCGTGGGTCTTCGCCGCGACGCTGTTTTTGATCTTCTCCGGAATCCTGCTTGGGGTTTTTCTCAACGCGGTGACCGAAATGTTTGGCCGCGTCACACGGCTCGGACATACGCTCCGGCTTGCCATCGTCTGTCTCGTGCTGGCGGCCATGCTCGGTGGTGTGCTGGTTCTGGGCGGCAATACCATCGCCCAGCAGGCCACCCTGCTGAGCAACACCATCAAATCGCAGATCGGCAATGTGAAGGGCTTTCTGGAAAAACACGGCGTCGATACCAGCTTCCTCGATATCGGCGGCATCACGCCGGCGCCGGGAGACACGCCCGCCGCCACGACTCCGCATGGTCCTTCGAGCTCCAACCTTCCCAGCGCCGGCGCCATTGCATCGGGCGGCGGCGCGATCGTGAGCCAGACGCTGAAGTTGAGTCTCGGCGCCGTCGGCGCGGTGGGAAATTTCTTTATCGTGCTGTTTCTCGGGCTGTGCTTCGCGGCCCAGCCCAGCGTCTACCGGATCGGACTGCTGCGCATGATGCCGTCGCGGCATCGTGCAAAAGCGACCGAGATCGTGGACAATATCGGCGCCATGCTGGAACGCTGGCTGCTGGCGCAGATCATCACCATGGCGGCGGTGTTCGCCGTGACCTGGATCGGCCTGCTGCTGATCGGCATTCCCGGCGCCTTCATTCTCGGCGTACAGGCCGGACTGCTGGCCTTCATTCCCACCGTCGGCGCCCTGCTCGGCGGCCTGATCATCGTGCTGGCCAGCCTGGCGTCCGGATGGGTGGCGGCGGCGAGCGCGTTCGTGCTGTTCCTCGGCGTCCACGCGATGGAAAGCTATATTCTCACCCCGCTGATCCAGCGTCAGGCGATCAACATCCCGCCGGCAACGTTGTTCGGCACGCAGATCCTGCTCGGGATCGTATTCGGTGTCTGGGGTTTGGCCCTGGCCTTGCCGTTGATGGCGATCGTGAAAGTCGCCATCGACCATTTCCGCGGCGAAGAAACCACGCCGGATATCGCCGCCGCAGCCTGAAGACCTCGGCCCAGGCTGGTGTCAGGTAGTAACCACCGTCTCGGTGTGCTCGACGTCGGGCGGCGAAGCAAAATATTGTCCGACCAGAGAGCGCCACTCGGTGAAATCGGCCGAGCCGCGAAAATCGACGGTGTGATTCTCCAGCGTTTCCCACTTCGCCATCAGCCGGTAGCGCGACGGCTTTTCGATCGATTTATGCAGCTCGAATCCCTTGCCGCCCTTGGCGCGCAGGAACAGCGGGCGCGCCTTGGCGACCGCGGCTTCAAAATCCTTCTCGGTACCGGGCTTGACGTCGATCTGGGCGATTTCGGTGATCATTTTTACGCGGCCTTTCGTGGAGGGTGCACGTCTTTACCCGATGACAGCGGGTTGGTGAAGACGAAGCATCGAGGGCACATAAAAAGCCCCAACAAAAGAAAAAGGCGCCCGGAGGGGGCGCTCCGCCCGGAGGCGCCGCGATGCATTTTCCCGTGATCAATCAGGCCAGAATCACCACGGCGCCGGCGACCATCAGCACGCAGCCCGCGAACATGACCGTCGGCCAGTTGCCGCGCGAGGAGGCGTAGCGACCCTGGGCCCGCCGTTCGCTGATCAGCGCGGTCTCATATTCATCCGACGTCGAGAACATGCAGGCAAACCCGCCGCGCGCCGACGCCGCGGCGTCTTCCAGCGAAATCAGGGTAGCGTGGGGAGCGTTGCTGCGGGCTGTGAACATGGCCTCATCATACGGAGCACATGGTAAACAGATGGTTAGCGTCGCGCCTGTGACCTCAGGCGCGAACGATCTCGGCGCCGGTCCGGACCACCTTCGGCTTGTGCTGGGCGCCCGCCTGGGCGGCGGCCATCCGCCGCTCGCCTTCCAACGATATCGGTTCTTCCCGGGCGACCTCGACACGATTGCGACCGCCGCGCTTGGCCTGGTAGAGCGCCGTGTCCGCGGAGGCGAGCAGAACATCGAGCTCGGTGCCGGCGGGACCGCCGGCGACCCCAATGCTGACGGTGGTCACGACCGGGCCGTCGTCGACGACGATGCCGCAGGTTTCGAACGCCTCGCGAATCCGGTCCGCGGCGTGGGCGGCTTCCTCGATCGTGCACGGCACCAGGGCGGCGAACTCTTCGCCGCCGATGCGGCCGGACAGGTCGCTGATCCGCAGCGAGTTGGTCACGACGGAGGCGAACACCTTCAACACCTCGTCACCCGCCGGATGGCCGAAGCGGTCGTTGATCGATTTGAAATGGTCGATGTCGAAAATCATCACCGTCGCCGGACGCCCGGCGGCAGCTTCGCGTTCGATCATGCGGGCGGTCGCCTCGGCAAAGCCGCGCCGGTTGAACATTCCGGTCAACGGATCGAGCGACGCCGCGGTCTTGTGCGCCCTCACCGTCCGGTCCGACACCAGCATGAAAATGATGAAGAGATCGGAAGAGC
>JAQGJF010000149.1 GCA_028290765.1 Tardiphaga sp. | reverse complement strand
GCGCGTGCAGGATCACCTTGCGCGGCACACCGTCGATCTTGATGTCGGCCAGGATCATCGGCTGGGTCGATGTATAGTCCCAATTGTCACCGGGCGTCTCCTGGTAGTGCCAGATATACTGGCCTGTGTCGGCGTTGAGCGCTACGATAGAGGCCAGATAAAGATTGTCGCCGCCCGACGGACTGCGAAGTTTGCGATTCCAGGGACCGCCGTTTCCAGTGCCGACATAAACCATGTTCAGATCGGGATCGAATGTAATCGTGTCCCACGGCGTGCCACCGCCCCCGTTGACCCAATATTTGCCGGCTGGATCCCAGGTCTTCGCCGCGGCTTCCATCGAAGCGTCCTCAAATGGCTTCGATGGATCCCCCGGCACGGTGAACCAGCGCCAGAGTTGGTGACCCGCCTCGCTGTCGTACGCCGTGATATATCCGCGCGCACCGTATTCGGCACCGCTCTGGCCGATCACGACCTTGCCGTTGAAGACACGAGGCGCGCCGGTGATTGTGTAGGAATGCTCGTGGTCGATCAGCGTGTCCTTTTCCCAGACCTTGGCCCCGGTCGCGGCATCGAGCGCAATCAAGCGTCCGTCATAAGCGGCTACGAATACCTTGCCCTTGTAAAGCGCGAGGCCACGGCTGACAACGTCGCAGCAACCCCTATAGCCCTTTGACCGGTCAACACCTGGATCGAACGACCAGATTTTTTCCCCGGTCCGCGCGTCAATGGCATGGACCACACTCCAGGGTGCCGACTGATACATGATGCCGTCGACGACGACGGGGGTTGCCTCGACCCCGCGCGATGATTCAAGATTGTAACTCCAGACGAGCCCAAGATCCTTAACGTTGCCGGCGTTGATCTGATTGAGTTTGCTGAACCGCGTTTCGGCGTAGTCGAGGCCGACGGTAGGCCAATCCCTGGATGTTTTCGTATTTGCTTTGATAAAGTCGCTGTCGACTCTCGAGATATTCGCCTTGATGCGGTCCGGCTTCGCGTCGGTCCCGGTCTGCGCCCATGCACCGGAAGGGAGGGAAAGAGCCAAGAGGGCGAGAACGACACTGATCTCACGGAAGGCAATCTGAATCCTGAACCGATCGCCCGACGTTTTTTCAGGCCATTGGTACTCTACGTTGGATCGTCCCATGGCTCACCCTCTTCCGTGCATATCGAGACCACGATGCATGCGCATGCCTGCGCCTGCTTCCGTTGATATGAAGCGTCAAACCTGCCTCGACGGTGCTACTGAAGCATTTCAGTCCTGACATACCCGATTGCAATTGTAAGAAAGCGTCCTGCGCCAAACACAAAGGCGCCCCCTATCTACATGCGCATTGGATTTTGCTACGCGCTTATAAGTCCACGTCCTGACTTAAGATCATCCCGCTCTGGATGAATTCCCCCAGGAACGCCGCCGCCTCATCCGAGATTCCGCCGATCTAGTTGGTGGCCTGACGATAGAATTTGAAATTGAGTTTTGAAATTGGCGCGGATTTCCATTTTTGCGCTGTGGCAGATGCCTTTTGTCACTTTCAAGATCAGGGGTTATGGGTCCCTGCGTTCGCAGGGACGACCCGTGTCGAGTTTGTGCGAGAACCCCAATGCATCAGCGCGCGGCGCAATTCGGCCATATGCAATAGCCCTCCGCCGGGCCAGGACCGCGCACAGTGAAACGCGCTCATCCGCGCCCCGCACAGACCATCGCGGATCCGGACATTCCCCCACGGAACCCGAACGGCAGGCGACTGAACTTTATCGGAAGCGACGCTTGCGACAACCGAAAAAATATCCTGCTTTGGGTCGTCATGCAAAGTGCCGCGGCCAGTGGGAGGCTCATCCGATGAAGATTCGATACGTACTGCTGGGCCTGTTCGTATGCTTCGAGGCCGCCAACTTCACCGGCTTCTCATGGACCCACTTGCAACGCCTGTCGGAGGAGGAACTGATCAATGTCGCGATCCGTTACAACTACCCGGATGTCTATGCCGATCTGACGGAATTCAAGGCTGACTACGCCTCGTTCAATCCCGAGGTTCATTATTGGGCCGACCTCACCGGCGAAGCCGGCAATCAGTTCTGGAATAAATTCTTCGGTTTCAAGTTTTTCGAGGTACGGCTCCCCGACGCGGTCGTCATCGTTGCTGCGAATGGATTTGCCAAATTCTCGCGTGGATGCAGCGAAAATTCATGGTGCTCGCCCACCATCGCACCTGATCGTCCGGTGCTGGGCATCGTCGGAACAGTGCAGGACGGCCCTCCGAACTACGACGTGGCACGGAATTTTTCGGTGCGATGGGTCGATGGATCGGAAGGCTCGGTATTCATTTCCGGCCACTGTTTCGCAGCTTTCAGCCAGTCGCCGAAGCCGACATTGAGGATCAGCGGCACAAGTCCGGACGATACGGTCACCATCGGGGACCAGTACGGATACCGGCTGATCGCGATAAAGGATATCACGCATGCGGGCTATTCCGGCGTGAAAATTGCGGAACAGGAGTTCACGCGGTCGCGGAATTGCGACCCGACAGTGCGCGCCGCGTGGCCTAATGTCGGCGGCGCGTGGTGGCAACGCTGACAGCCTGGTGATGATCGCGTGATCGACCCATTCGTCCTCGCCGGCCAGGCATTGCCTCGCGGCAATCGCGGTGTTCCGAGCGAAGGCCGGCTGCGGGCCGAAGGGCGACGTCGGCCAATTTCGACGCCGCGTCACGCTTGCTCATTTGTTCGATCGGCGCCCACGCATCACGGCAGCAACAATCACAATCAGCGGGATCATCAGTGCGATCCATGACAACTTCCACCAGATCCCGCCTTGCCCCAACAAAGCGGCGAGCAGCCCAAAGCTGACCAATCCTGCGATGGCAGCTGGCCAACGCCAAATCTGCCAGGTGCGGTACCAAACCGAACTCACCCCGTGACTCCCGGCGACTCGATCGTCACTGTCGTGGCGCGACTCTTCTCCAACCCACTCGCTGCTTCGGAGCGACAGGACAACGATTTCTTTCGCGC
>JAQGJF010000139.1 GCA_028290765.1 Tardiphaga sp. | reverse complement strand
CCGCTGGTGATCTCGGATCATGCCGACTGGGATGGATTGGTTGCGACCATCGGCGCCACCGGCGCCAGCGAGGTCTGGGTCACCCACGGCCAGGAAGACGCGCTGGTACATTGGTGCACCAGCAAAGGCCTGATCGCGCGGCCGCTGGCGCTGGTCGGCTATGGCGACGAGGACGAGGAAGCCGTCCTACCGGCCGGCGAGGACGCATGAACCGCTTCGCGCAATTGCTCGATCGCCTGGCCTACGAGCCCGGCCGCAACAACAAGCTGCGGCTGATCACCGGCTACTTTCGCGATGTCGAGGATCCCGATCGCGGCTACGCGCTGGCGGCGCTGACCGGCGCGCTGTCGTTCAAATACGCCAAGGCCGGCCTCATCCGCGATTTGATCGCTTCGCGCACCGACCCGGTGCTGTTCGCACTGTCGTATGATTACGTCGGTGACCTTTCCGAAACGGTCGCGCTGATGTGGCCGAAGCGGGCATTCGATCGAGAGGCTTCGTTGCCGGGTTACCCCCCTCCCCAACCCTCCCCCACAAGGGGGGAGGGAGCCACGCGGACTTCGGAGCAGCGCTCAAAACGAAAATCAGACTCAGCCGCGACAACAACTCTTTCTGTTCCCTCCCCCCTTGTGGGGGAGGGCCAGGGAGGGGGGTATCGCGAGCACGGCGCCGATGACGACAGGCGCCCGCTCCACCTCCACAACAACCCACCGCCGCCGACGCTGACCGAGGTGGTCACCACGCTTCATACGCTCGGCAAACTCGAACTGCCAAAACAGCTGACGCGATGGCTCGACGAGCTCGATGAGACCGGGCGCTGGGCGCTGTTGAAACTCGTCACCGGCGCGATGCGGATCGGGGTCTCGGCGCGGCTCGCCAAGACCGCCGCCGCGGCGCTCGGCGACAAGGACCCGCACGACATCGAACTGATGTGGCCGGGACTTTTGCCGCCCTATCGCGAGTTGTTCGCATGGCTCGAGGGCCGGGCGGAAAAGCCGGTCAATCTCGATCCGGCGCCATTCCGGCCGGTGATGCTGGCGCATGCGATCGAGGATGGCGACTTCCAAAATCTCAACGCCGCCGATTTTGTCGCGGAATGGAAATGGGACGGCATTCGCATTCAGGCGGTGAGCGGCCGCGACGAGAACGACAACCTCGTTGCGCGGCTATACTCGCGCACCGGCGAAGACATCACCAAAAGCTTTCCGGATCTCGCGCCTTCGTTGCGGCTTCCCGGTGCGATCGACGGCGAACTATTGGTGGTCCGCGACGGCCGGGTGCAATCGTTCAACGTGCTGCAGCAACGATTGAACCGCAAAAGCGTGACGCCGAAGCTGATGAAGGAATATCCTATCCATCTGCGTGCCTATGACCTGCTGGGCGATGCCGACAGCGACCTGCGCACCCTGCCGTTCGAGGAGCGGCGGGCGCGGCTGCAGGCGTTCGTCGCCAGACTCGACGATCCGCGCATCGACCTCTCGCCGACCATCGCCTTCGACTCCTGGGAGGCGCTGACCGCGGCGCGTGCCGATCCGGCCCGCGCCGGCGCGGGTGACGATTCCGAGGCGGTCGAAGGCGTGATGCTGAAGCGCCGCGACGCGCTGTATCTGCCGGGCCGCCCGAAGGGGCAGTGGTGGAAGTGGAAGCGCGATCCGCACATCATCGATGCCGTGCTGATGTATGCGCAGCGCGGCCACGGCAAGCGCTCGTCCTATTATTCCGACTACACGTTCGGAGTCTGGACCTCGGGCGACGGCGGCGAGCAGTTGGTGCCGGTTGGCAAGGCCTATTTCGGTTTCACCGACGAGGACCTGCTGCAGATCGACCGCTTCGTCCGCCGCAACACCACGGAAAAATTCGGACCGGTCCGCCACGTGGTCCATGAACCCGACCAGGGGCTGGTGCTGGAGGTCGCCTTCGAAGGGCTGCAACGCTCGCCGCGGCATAAATCCGGCGTCGCCATGCGATTTCCACGCATCAACCGGCTGCGCTGGGACAAGCCGCCGCGCGAGGCCGATCGGCTGGAAACGCTGGAGCGGATGCTGAAATCCGACGTCACAATGACGACGACGGCCATCGCGGGCCATTGACGCCGACGGGCGGGTTCCCCATTTGCGCAGGACTGGGTAAGATGAGCGGGTGAATTTACCCTCAGGAGATGATGATGCCAAATGACACCAGGGAATTGCCGGCGACCCATGACGGCCTGTCGCGCTTTCTCGGCGGCTCGCCGCTCGCGGTGGCGTTTCGCCTTATCCTGCTGTCGATCCTGGTCGGCGTCGTGCTCGCCGCCATCGGCTTCGATCCCTGGAACATCGTCAACAGCATCCGACTGCTGGTGCAGCGGATCTGGGATCTCGGCTTCGACGCCATCAACGGGCTGTGGCGCTATTTCCTGCTCGGCGCCGTCATCGTGATCCCGATCTGGGTGCTGTCGCGAATCTTCGGCGCGCCGCGCGGCAGGTAAGAGCCTGCCGGGCAGCCGTGCGTTGAGCCTCCCCTCCCGCATCACCTCCGCGCAGGTCTTCGCCATCGCCGGCCCGGCGATGGTCGCCAACCTGACCACGCCGCTGATCGGCATCGTATCGACCACGGCGATCGGACGGCTCGGCGATGCCGCGCTGCTCGGCGGCGTCGCGATGGCCTCGGTGCTGTTCGACTGCCTGTTCTGGCTGTTCGCCTTCCTCCGCATGGGCACGGTCGCCTTTACCGCGCAGTCGCTCGGCGCCGGCGAGCCGCAGGAATTGCGCGCGATCCTGGTGCGCGGATTTATCGTCGCGGCGCTGGTCGGCTCCGGCCTCGTCGTCCTTCAGATGCCGCTCGCGGCGCTGCTGCTGGGCACCATGGGCGGCAGCGAAGGCGTCACGCGCGCCGCCAGAACCTATTTCACGATCCGGATCTGGTCCGCGCCACTGGCGCTGGCGAATTACGTCGTGCTCGGCTGGCTGATCGGCCAGGCGCGCGCCAGACTGGCGCTGGGCGTGCAAATCGCGATCAACCTCATCAACATGGCCGCAACCATATTGCTGGTGCTGGTATTCGACGCCGGCATCGCCGGGGCCGCGATCGCCGCCGTCATCGCCGAGACGGCTGGGGTACTGATCGGCGTCGTCATCGCGCTTCGGCTGTTGCAGGGAAGTCTTTCGGTGCCGCGCGCGATGCTGTTCGACCGGGCCAGGCTGATGCGCATGCTGGCGGTCAACCGCGACATCATGATCCGCACCGCCGCGTTGATTACGGCCTTCCTGTTCTTCACCGCGCAAGGCGCGCGCGCCGGCGATCTGACCCTCGCCGCTAACGCGGTGTTGAACAATTTCCTGCTGATCAGCGCTTTTTTCCTCGACGGCCTGGCCAACGCCGCCGAACAGCTCTGCGGCCGCGCCTTTGGCGCGCGCGACAGAGACGGATTTGCCGGCGCGGTAAGGCTCGTCCTGCGCTGGGGATTCGGCTTTGCGCTGGTGGTGACCGCGGTGTTCGCGCTGTTCGGCCCGATGCTGATCGACATGATGACCGCCAGCGCCGAGGTCCGGCGCATTGCGCGCGACTATCTGCTGTTCGTCATATTGTCGCCGGCGCTCGCCGTGTTCGCTTTCGGCTTCGATGGGGTCTATATCGGCGCCACCTGGGCGCGCGATATGCGCAATCTGATGATCGTGTCGCTCGTGATGTTCTTCGGGGCGTGGCTGGCACTGCGATCCCTGGGCAATGCCGGACTATGGGACGCGCTGCTGGTGTTCTATGCCGCACGAGGCGGTTTGCAGGCCTTGCGCTACCCGGCACTGCTGCGGAAGTCGTTCCCGGAGCCCTCGGCGGTGGCTATACCGGCCAGTCTTCCGCGGTGATGGTCGCCGCGTCGGCGCCAACGATTTCGGACAGCGAATCGCGGCCGGTGCGCAGCAGCGTCGAGGTCAGATCGCTCTTGATGCTGTCGACCAGGCCGAGCCCCTTGTAGACCAGCGACGAATAAAGCTGGATCAGGCTGGCGCCGGCACGGATCTTGGTCAGTGCCGCGCCGCCCGAGTCGACGCCGCCGGCACCGATCAGCGGAAACGCGCCCTCGGCGCGCACATAGGTTTCCGCCACCATCCGCGTCGACAGCCGGAACAGCGGCCGGCCGGACAGCCCGCCCTGCTCTTTGGTGCGCCCCTGTTCGCGCAAGGTCGGAAAGCGCGACAGCGTGGTGTTGGCGACGATCATGCCGTCGACCCTTCGCGAGCGCGCGATATGAACCACGTCGTCGAGATCGGCCAGGCTCAAATCAGGCGCGATCTTGAGCAGCACCGGCGTATCGCCGGCATTGCGCCGGACCCGCTCGCGCGCATCGATCACCTTGGCCAGCAGATCATCCAGCGCCGCGGCCTGCTGCAGATTGCGCAGGCCCGGCGTGTTGGGAGAGGACACGTTGACGGTGAAATAGCTCGCCACCGGCGCAAAGGTCTCGATCAGCCGCACATAGTCGGCGACCCGGTCGGGGGAATCCTTGTTGGCGCCGACATTGACACCGATGATGCCGCCGTGATGCGCGCGCGCCGCGAGCCGCCGCAGCACCCGCTCGGCGCCGTCATTGTTGAATCCCAGCCGGTTGATGATGGCTTCGTCGCGCTCGAGCCGAAACAGCCGCGGGCGCGGATTTCCGGCCTGCGGCTTCGGCGTCACCGTTCCGATCTCGACGAAGCCGAAACCCAGCCGCAGCACCGCGTCCGGCACTTCGGCATTCTTGTCGAAGCCCGCGGCCATGCCGATGGGATTCGGAAAATTCAGGCCGAAGGCGCGCACCGCAAGCTTGGGGTCGTCCGGCCGAGGCCGCACCGGCGGCAGCAGGCGCAAACCCTGGATCGCCAGACGGTGCGCGTCCTCCGGATCGAACCAGCGCAGCAGCGGCAATGAGAAGGTATCGAAGGCGCGGATCACGGCTTCAGCTCCGGGATGTCATGATTGCCATCGGAGCGCGCGCGCAGGTCCAGGATGGCGGTGACCGCGCCGAGATCGAGTTCGCCGTACAGATGTGGAAACAGCTCGTCGCCGCGCGACAATTCCCAGCGTAGCGCATCGCCGAGCGCGTCGGCATCGACTGCGATCAGGAACAGGCCGGTCTGTCCGAAGAAATGCTTCTTCGCGGTCTCCGCCACCTGCGAGGCGCTGGAGAAATGGATGAAACCGTCGCGCAGATCGTCGGCGCTGCCCCGGTAGACCCCCTGCCGTTCGGCTTCGCGCCAAGCCGACGCAGGACAGATTTTGTAGATCGTACGCACCCGCCCGGATTTCCTGCTTGTTATTGAGTTCCTTTGGAAATTCGCGGTGAATTCCGAAGGTTTCCCCGGACATTCCGGCTCTGGAATCGACCGTATCGGCGGCATCGACGCACTTCAAGAGCGGCCTGACGGCACAATCCCGGATTGCGGAACCGGCACCAACAAGGTAATAATTCCTAGTTGAACGCCGATGCAAGTGCCTTGACCGCATCAAGGGACAACGGGGCGCGCGAAAACCATGCTGACTCACGACCAGATTTGGACGGCCCTGGATCGCCTGGCGGAGCGTGCCGGCCTGTCGCCTTCCGGCCTGGCAAAAAAGTCCGGCCTCGATCCCACCACCTTCAATAAATCCAAACGCATCACCAGCGACGGCCGCGAACGATGGCCCTCCACCGAATCGGTGTCGAAGGCGCTCGCGGCCACCGGCAGCGGGCTCAGCAGCTTCGTCCAATTCATCGACGACAGCGCGCGCAGCGTGCAATCGGTGCCGCTTCTGGGTTTCGCGGAGGCCGGCTCCGGCA
>JAQGJF010000123.1 GCA_028290765.1 Tardiphaga sp. | reverse complement strand
CGGATATATCCGACTTCGACGATTTGAAGTGCCCAACTCGGGTAAACCCGAGTTGAGTGGGAGAGGTCGCGAGCATCTTGCAGCGGGGGGTTACCGTTACAGTCTAACGATAGGCCGTAACCCCTCCCCAACCCACTCCCAAAGGGAGAGGGAGCACGTCGCCGATGTCGAGACGTCTAACGTCACTCCCGGATCGAGCGCGGATCGCGCGGGCCCCAGCGTTCGGCCTCGGCCAGCCCGAGGAAGCGCTCGAGCGCCTCGTTGAACAGCGCCGGTTCCTCCAGATTGAGGACGTGGCCGGTCTTGGGAAACATCGTCAGGCCCGAGGTGGCGATCTGTTTTTTCAGGAACAGACTCGCCTCGATGCAGGAATCGTCCTCGTCGCCGACGATGATCAGTGTCGGCAGCGTCACGCCGCGGATCTGGTCGGCGAATTCGAACAGCGGCGGCCGGCCGCCCTGAAAGCCGCGCATGGTGTTGGCCGAGCCCTGCGCGTCGTGCTGGCCGAACGCGTCGTTGAATTCGCGAAAACCGCGCGGATCCTTGACCATGAACGGAATCCTTCCCGGCCCCTGGCCGTAACCCCGCGCCACTTCGGTCGAGCCTCCGCGCTCGAATTGCAGCGCCTGCGCTTCGCATTGCTCGCGAAAATTCTTGAGCCGATCGGCCTCGAAGCCGGAGCCGATGCCGGCCAGGGTCAGCGACAGCGCGCGCTTCGGCGCATGCAGGCCGACCTGCAGCGATGAGTAGGCCCCCATCGACAGGCCGACCAGATGCGCCGCGGAGATCTGCAGATGGTCGAGCATCGCGATCGCATCGTCGCGAAAATGCGCATAGCTGTAATCGCCGGCTGAATCCGGCACATGCGAAGGCGTGTAGCCGCGCGCCGAATAGGTGATGCAGCGGTGCTTGCGGGAGAAATAGCGCATCTGCGGTTCCCAGCTCGCATAGTCGGCGGCGAATTCGTGCACGAAAAGGATCGGCGTCCCGCTGCCGGCTTCCTCGAAATAGAGCTGCACATCGTCGCGCGTCGTGGCGTAGGGCATTGCCGATTTCTCCTGCGCGGAGTTTCGCACCATGCTGATCCGCGCGGCCTGAAAATCGCAGTTAACGGTCATGGCCGCAATGTGGTCGGGAGCCTCCATTTTGGTCACCGAATCATCGCGGTATCACCCCGAAATCACTGTTGCAGCGCCGCATGATACCTTGTTCTCGCCATACCGAAATTTGCATTACCCGATCGATGTCGGTCTTTCCGGATCGATGGGAGCGGGGGTGTTGATGAGGAAAACTTGGTATGGTTGAGTTCTATGCGTTTCGGCGTGCGTTTCGTTTCTCGGCTTTGGTGTTGTGTTCGGCGGCAATCGTCTCACTGGCTAGTCCCGCTTCGGCGCGGCCGCATCGCGGCGCAGGGCATCACGCCCGGGCCCATCACGGCTATCGTCACACATCACATCATTTCTATCGTCGTCATGGCAGGCATTTCGTGCGCGCAGATGGCGCCGCCGGGCCGATGGCCGCGGCAAATTTCAGCAACGCCAATGCGAGCATGATGCCCCAGAACGCGGCGCCCGCAGGCTTCGGGTCATCGAATGTCGTGGCCGAGGCGCGGCGCTATCTCGGCGGCAATCCGACCGGCCGCGGCCGGCTCTGGTGCGCGCGCTTCATGAATATGGTTCTGCAGCGCTCCGGTCATCGAGGCACCGGCTCGGACATGGCGCGGTCTTTCGCGAATTACGGCCAGCGCGTTTCCGGGCCGCAAGTCGGCGCCATCGCGGTCATGGGCCGTCGCGGCGGCGGCCATGTCGGTATCGTCAGCGGCATCGACGCCAACGGCAATCCCATCCTGGTGTCGGGCAATAACGGCAACCGGGTCCGCGAAGCGTCCTACCCGCGCGGCCGGATCTACGCCTATGTGATGCCGACGAGCTGAGGGCCGCGGATCAGATCAGCGCCGGTTCCTCGACCATGATCTCATCGCCGACGGCAATCTCGCCGTCGGCGATGACCTCGGCATAGACCCCGCAATCGGCGTGGCCGTAGCTGCGCATCAGCGTCGGCGGGATGTTCAGGTCGCGCGTGGCGGTCTCCGGATCGACGTTGGTGGCGGCGCAACGGAGGATTCGCTTCACCACCTTCAAACGTGCGCCGCCGACGGCGAGGGTCTGGTCGAGCAGCGAGAATTCGTGCCAGGCCGGCCAGCCGCTCACGGTTAGATTGCCGCGGAAGCGCAGCGGATGCACCTTCTGGCCGACGATCTCTTCAAGCGCGGCGACGCTGGCGAGATTGATGATCGAAACCACTTTTTTCGCCACATCCGAGAAGCTGTGCCCCTCGGCCGACAGGACTTTCGGCGGACCGTTCAATTCCTCGGCGAAATTGGCCGCAAAGAATCCTTCGATCGCAGTCCGGCCCACCGCCGTTTCCAGATCGCCACGCACGGCCTCGGTGCCATTGGCACGGATCGTCAGGACATGGCTGGTGTCGTCGTAATGGGTTCGCAGCGCCGCCAGTCGCTCGTTGCGCATCAGCATCAGGAACTTGATCTTGGGGAAATATCGCGGATCGGCGGGGTCGAATCCGCTCGGTCCGTTCTCGATGGCGTAGCGGCGGTCGGCGGGAAGCGTCTGGCCGGCGCGGAGCGCGACCTGCGCCAGCGGCTCCGGGGTCAGGCCCTTGACCGGATAGCGATGGATGCTGGCGATGCGGGGGGATTGGCTTTCGGACATCCACCCCTCTTAAGAGATTTCGTGGCGGCGCGCCACAGCGCACGAAATTGTGAAACGGCCTCTTCCGTTCGCTGGCCCCGATGCCCACATTTGCGTCAAGCCGGTGCCATGCCGGTGAAAACCGTCGGCTGGTTGACGGAAGTCAACGCGGCCTGCGCAAACCCAATGAAGATGCGGTTCTCGTGCTTTCGAGGCGAAACGGCAGGCTGAGGGACTTCCTGAAATGAACATTGAAAAATATACCGAACGTGTGCGTGGCTTTATCCAGTCGGCGCAATCGCTTGCCACCCGCGAGGGCCACCAGCAATTCTCGCCGCTGCATATCCTCAAGGTTTTGCTCGACGACAGCGAGGGATTGGCCGGCGGCCTGATCGACCGTGCCGGCGGCAATTCGCGCGCAATCCTGAAGGCCACCGAAGGCGCGCTGGCCAAGATGCCGAAAGTGTCGGGCTCGGGTGCCGGCCAGGTCTATCTGGCGCCGGCGACCGCGCGCGCCTTCGAGGCAGCGGAGCAGGCGGCGGAAAAAGCCGGCGACAGTTTCGTCACGGTGGAGCGCCTGCTGCTGGCGCTGGCGCTCGACAAGGACAGCGACGCAGGTGCGCTGCTGAGCAAGGGCGGCGTCACCCCGCAAAATCTCAATGCCGCGATCAACGCGCTACGCAAGGGCCGCACCGCCGACAGCGCCACGGCGGAAAACGCCTATGACGCGCTGAAGAAATATTCCCGCGACCTGACCCAGGCGGCGCGCGACGGCAAGCTCGACCCGGTGATCGGCCGCGACGAGGAAATCCGCCGTACCATTCAGGTTCTCTCGCGGCGGACCAAGAACAATCCGGTGCTGATCGGCGAACCCGGGGTCGGCAAGACCGCGATCGTCGAGGGGCTGGCGCTGCGGATTCTCAATGGTGACGTGCCGGAAAGCCTCAAGGACAAGAAGCTGCTCTCGCTCGACATCGGCGCGCTGATCGCCGGCGCGAAATACCGCGGCGAGTTCGAGGAGCGGCTGAAGGCGGTGCTGAATGAGGTGACCGCGGCCGAGGGCTCGATCATCCTGTTCATCGACGAGATGCACACCCTGGTGGGCGCCGGCAAGGCGGAGGGGGCGATGGATGCCTCCAACCTGTTGAAGCCCGCCCTGGCCCGCGGCGAGCTGCACTGCGTCGGCGCCACCACCCTCGACGAGTACCGCAAGCACGTGGAGAAGGACGCCGCCCTGGCCCGCCGGTTCCAGCCGGTCTTCGTCCAGGAGCCCACGGTGGAGGACACCATCTCCATCCTGCGGGGCCTGAAGGAGAAGTACGAGGTGCACCACGGGGTGCGCATCACCGACGGCGCCATCGTCGCCGCCGCCACCCTCTCCAACCGCTACATCGCCGACCGCTTCCTGCCCGACAAGGCCATCGACCTGATGGACGAGGCGGCCAGCCGCGTGCGCATGGCGGTCGATAGCAAGCCCGAGGAACTGGACGAGATCGACCGGCGGGTCGTGCAGCTGAAGATCGAGCGCGCGGCGCTGTCCAAGGAGACCGACGCGGCCTCCAGGGCCCGCCTCGAGAAGCTCGAGGAGGAGCTGCATTCGCTGGAAGGGGAGAGCGCCGAGCTCACCGCCCGCTGGCGCGCCGAGAAGGAAAAGGTCGGCCAGGCCGCCCAGGCCCGCGAAGCGCTGGACCGGCTGCGCGCCGAGCTGACCAACGCCCAACGCAGAGGCGACCTGCAGCGCGCCTCGGAGATCGCCTACGGCGAGATCCCGCAACTGGAGAAGCGCCTGGTCCAGGCCGAGGCCGCGGAAAGCAAGGACCCGGTCACCCCCGAGGTGGTCGACGCCGAACAGATCGCCGCCGTGGTCTCCCGCTGGACCGGGGTGCCGGTCGAGAAGATGCTGGAGGGCGAGCGCGAGAAGCTGCTC
>JAQGJF010000109.1 GCA_028290765.1 Tardiphaga sp. | reverse complement strand
CCGACGATCTCGGAGAACCGCGTGCGCGAGCGCAGCGGATAGGCGAGGCGCGGCGCCTCCACATAGGTGCCGCTGCCGCGCTCGGCGCGCACGAAGCCGCGCTCGGCCAGCGTCGCCAGCGCCCGCCGCACGGTGTGGCGGTTGACGCGGTAGGTCTCGGCGATCTCGTTCTCGCCCGGCAGTCTTTCGCCGGCGCTGAAGGTGCCGTCGGCGATGCCGCGTTCGATGCCGTCGGCGACCTGTCGCCACAATGCTACGCCTGACCCGGTATCCTGCATGTCATCATGCCTACGCGGAAAAGCCGGAGAATGGCATTGGAAAAATCATCCCCTTGTCACGAAACAGTCATGGCGCGCCGCTAACAAGTTGTCTAGTATCATAGACAACTTGATTCCGGCAATGGCTGATGTGGTCGCAATGAACGAAAACGGCAAGCAGGCGCGGCGGCAGGCTGCGATGGCGGTGCTGGCGCATTCGGATGCCGCGGAAATCGCCGGACATTTGGACGGCATCGCCGTGCCGGCTCACGAAAACCTGCGCGAGCCGGAAAACGGCCTGGTGATGGTGCGCGGCCGGATCGGCGGCGACGGCGCGCCGTTCAATCTCGGCGAAGCCACGGTTTCGCGCGCGGCGGTGCGTCTTGCGACCGGCGAGGTCGGCTTCGGCTATACGCTCGGCCGCGACCAGCAGAAGGCGCGGATGATCGCGCTGTGCGATGCGCTGATCCAGACCGTCGATCACGCCGCCGCCGTGGAGGCGCAGGTGCTGGCGCCGCTGCGTGCGCGCGTGACCGCCGGACGCGAGCGCAAGGCGGCGGAAACCGCGGCGACGCGGGTCGATTTCTACACACTCGTGCGTGGTGAGGGCTGAACGATGACGACAGTTGCCGAACTGCCGGCGGGCTTCGCGGACAAGGTGATCTCGGCGCAATCGACCTTCCGGTCGGTGATGGACGCGATGGCGCGCCCGGGCGGCGTGCAGCGCATCGCCGCCGTCTCCGGCGTGCCGTCACCGATGATGCGTGGCGCCGCCGCGATAGCCCTGACCCTGTTCGATCACGATACGCCGATCTGGCTCGATCCCTTGATGTCGGAGACCTTCGATGTCGCCAAATGGCTCAAATTTCACACCAGCGCGCCGGTGGTGCAGGATTCCTCGATCTGCAGTTTCGCACTGATCGGCGACGGCAGCGTGCTTCCCGAGCTCGATCGGTTCTCGTTCGGCACCGGCGAATATCCCGACCGTTCGACGACGCTGATCCTGCAGGTCGAAAGCCTGACCCAGGGTGCTACCCTCGAATTGCGCGGCCCCGGCATCGACGGCACGGCCGTGCTGCAGGCCGCGATCCAGCCTCCGGGCCTGTTCGATCGGCTTTCCATCAACGAAGCGTTGTTTCCGCGCGGCATCGATGTGGTGCTGGTGTGTGACGATGCCATTGTCGCGATCCCGCGCACCACGCGGCTGGTGGCGAAGGGGGACTGAACATGTATGTCGCCGTCAAGGGTGGCGAACGCGCCATCGAGAACGCCCACCGCCTGCTGGCGCATGAGCGCCGGGGCGACCGCGAGGTTGCGGAAATCTCGCTCGACCAGATCTCGCAGCAACTCAGCCTCGGCGTCGACCGGGTGATGAGCGAAGGCTCGCTCTATGACCGCGAACTCGCGGCACTGGCCATCAAGCAGGCGCGCGGCGACATGATCGAGGCGATCTTCCTGCTGCGCGCGTTCCGCGCCACCTTGCCGCGTTTCGGCGCCACCGAGCCGGTCGAGACCGGCCAGATGCAGGTGCGCCGCCGGATTTCCTCCACCTTCAAGGATATCCCGGGCGGGCAGGTGCTCGGTCCCACCTTCGACTACACCCATCGGCTGCTCGATCCGCAATTGGCCGAGGGTCTGACGCCGGAGCTGCCGGCAACCGCCGAGGCGTCACCCGCGACGATGCCGCGCGTCACCGACATTCTCGGCCGCGACGGCCTGATCGAGTCTTCGCCTCAGGCCGATGCCGGTGCGCCGGTCGGCGATCTCACCCGCGAGCCGCTGAGTTTCCCCGCCGATCGTGACCTGCGGCTGCAGAACCTCGCGCGTGCCGACGAGGGGTTTTTGCTGGCGCTCGGCTATTCGTCGCAGCGCGGCTATGGACGCAACCATCCGTTCGCCGGCGAAATTCGCCTCGGCGAGGTCGAGGTGGAATTCATGGCGGAAGATGTCGGCTTTGCGGTGCCGCTCGGTCCGATCACGCTGACCGAATGCCAGATGGTCAACCAGTTCAAGGGCTCGGCCACCGAAGCGCCGTGCTTTACCCGCGGCTATGGGCTGGCTTTCGGGCAAAGCGAACGCAAGACGATGTCGATGGCGCTGGTGGACCGCGCGCTGCGCGCCCGCGAACTCGGCGAGGAAGTCACCGCCACCGCGCAGGACGAGGAATTCGTGATGTCGCACTCCGACAATGTGCAGGCGACCGGCTTCGTCGAGCATCTGAAGCTGCCGCATTATGTCGACTTCCAGTCCGAACTCGGCCTGCTGCGCAAATTGCGCCAGGAGTTTTCCGAGGCCAACGAAGCATCGCCGCCGCTGCAGGAGGCCGCGGAATGAACGCGCCGACCTATAATTTCGCCTATCTCGACGAGCAGACCAAGCGGATGATCCGCCGCGCCATCCTGAAAGCGATCGCCATCCCGGGTTATCAGGTGCCGTTCGCCAGCCGCGAAATGACGATGACCTATTGCTGGGGCACCGGCGGCGTCCAGGTGACGGCGGCGATCCTCGGGCCCGACGATGTGCTGAAGGTGATCGACCAGGGCTCCGACGACACCACCAATGCGATCTCGATCCGCAAATTCTTCGCCAAGACCGCGGGCGTGGCGACGACGGTCAGCACCGCCGATGCCACCGTGATCCAGACCCGGCACCGGATTCCCGAGGCGCCGCTGCATGGCGGCCAGGTGCTGGTCTATCAGGTGCCGATCCCGGAGCCGCTACGCTTTCTCGAGCCGCGCGAGACCGAGACAAGGCGCATGCATGCGCTCGGCGAATATGGGCTGATGCATGTCAAGCTCTATGAGGATATCGCCCGGTTCGGCCATATCGCGACTTCCTACGCCTACCCGGTGAAGGTGAATGCGCGTTATGTGATGGATCCGTCGCCGACGCCGAAATTCGACAATCCGAAGATGGATAATTGCCCGGCGCTGCAGCTGTTCGGTGCCGGACGCGAGAAGCGGATCTATGCGATTCCGCCTTACACCCATGTGGTGTCGCTGGATTTCGAGGACCATCCGTTCACCCGCTACCGTTTCGATGCGCCGTGCGCGCTGTGCGGGGCCGACGATTCCTACCTCGACGAAATCGTCACCGACAACAAGGGCAGCCGGATGTATGTCTGCTCCGACACCGATTACTGCGAGACCCGGCAGGCGGCCGGTTTCCACGGCACTGAAAGCGCCGCGCCGCACAAGGAGAGACCGCATGGCTGAGACTGAAATGGCTGAGCGGCAAGCGATCGTGCAGGACAACGATCGGCCCCTGTTGATGGCCGAGGGCTTGAGCAAGTCCTATGGGCGGCTGATGGCTTGTCGCGACGTGTCGTTCGCGCTGTATCCCGGCGAGGTGCTGGCGATCGTCGGCGAGTCCGGATCGGGAAAATCGACGCTGTTGCAATTGCTGTCGGCGCAACTGGCCCCCAGCGCGGGACATGTGTCCTATCGCATGCGCGACGGGGTGATGCGCGATCTGGCCGCGCTCGGCGAGGCCGAGCGGCGGTTCCTGTTTCGCACCGACTGGGGTTTCGTGCATCAGGATCCGGCGCTGGGCCTGCGGATGGCGGTCTCGGCCGGTGCCAATGTCGGCGAGCGGCTGATGGCGGTCGG
>JAQGJF010000101.1 GCA_028290765.1 Tardiphaga sp. | reverse complement strand
TACATGGCGTCGGCGGCGCTGAAGGCGCCGAACAGATAGGGACCGGTCTTTGCGTATCGTCCGCGGCATTCGGACCAGATCTGCTGGATGCGCGCAATGTCGGCGCGCGCATTCTCCGACAATGGTTTGGCGCCGACCGGCCGATGCAGGTTCATGCCGCACTCGTTGCGCAGCGCCACAAATCCCGAATGCATCTCCGCGGAAATCGAGCGCGCATGCGCGCGGGCGGCGCGGTCGTCCGGCCACAGCCGCGCCTGCGGAAACCGCTCGGCGGCATATTCGACGATCGCCAGCGAGTCCCAGACCGTAACGTCGCCATCGACCAGCGCCGGCACCTTGCCGGACCGGGTGAAGCCGAGAATACGCTGCTTGTCGGCATCCGTGGTGTAGAGCGGGATCAGGACTTCCTCGAAGGCGATGTCGCCGGCCTTCAGCGCCACCCATGGCCGCATCGACCATGACGAATAGTTCTTGTTGCCGATCACCAGCGTCAATGTCATTTGAAGACCACTCCATGCACAGGATCAGATTGCCATGCTTGCGCCGCTGCAATCAACCCGGCTTGTGCGGAGCCTCTTGTCCTGAGTCTTCGTGCCGATTGCCGTGACCGCGCCTGCGTGGCAGCATTCACGCGTATCCAGAGAGGTATTTCATGATCGCCTATTCGATGGTCGACGTTTTCGCGGTCGGCTTTTTTATCCTCGAATGGACGGTGTATGCGGTGACGCTCGAGCGCACCGCCTATGGCCGCGACAGCCTGTCCGCCCGCATGAACGCCTATCGGGAGGTCTGGATCCGGCGCATGCTGGACCGCGAGGCGCGCATGGTCGACATGCAGATCATGGCATCGCTGCAAAACGGCACGGCGTTCTTCGCATCCACCACGCTGCTGGCCGTCGGCGGCGCGCTGGCGCTGTTGCGCGCCACCAGCGAAGTGATGCCGATCATCGAGAAGCTGCCGATCGGGTTCAGTGCCTCGCCGGCACTTTGGGAGATCAAATGCATCGGATTGCTGCTGATCTTCGTCTACGCCTTCTTCAAATTCGCCTGGTCGTACCGGCTGTTCAACTACGTCGCCATTCTGCTCGGCGCGATGCCGCCGGCGTCGCAGCGCGACACGCCGCAAGCCGAGGCGCATGTGATCCGCACCACCAAACTGTTTCAGGCCGCGGCACGGCACTTCAACCGCGGCCAGCGCGCGTTTTTCTTTGCGCTCGGCTATCTCGGCTGGTTCGTCAGCCCCTGGGCCCTGCTGGCATCCACCGCCGCCGTGGTCATCGTCACCTGGCGCCGGCAATTCGCCTCGAACGCATGGCGCGCGATGGGAAGCTAGACCGTCGCAGTTCGCCTGGATATCCTGTCCGTGAGCCAGACCAGGTTTCTGGTCCGCCCAGTGCGGAATGCGGCTAGTCCGTGCACTCAGAATCCCAGAAGTAACCGGCCGAGCGGAGCGCAGCGGAGAGTGCGTGGTTCTCGGCCGCCGAAGCGGACGGCTGCGGCGGACGCACGGTATCGCTCGGAAGATATCCGAGAAGCTTCAAACAGGCCTTGAGGCGTGCCGTGGCCCGACCGCCGGGAGCGTCCCGGTAAACCGCGACTACGAGCGGATAGATCTTTTCATGCACGGCTCGCGCCTGTGCCCAATCGCCGGCTTCGGCGGCGTTACAGAGCGCAACCACGAGTTCGGGCACCACGGCAGCCAGGCTGACCTGACTTCCCGCGCTGCCGATGATATAACTCGTCAGCAAATGCTCGTCGCCCGAGCCCAGCACGCTGATATCGGGGCGAAGCGCCCGGATCAGCCGCCAATTCTTCTCATACGCGGCGGCTTCCCAACTGCCCTCCTTGACCGCCACAAAGCGCGGATCGGCGATGAGGCGTTCCAGCACGGGCTGCGCATACGCCATGGCGCCCGCGCCCACCGGCGCGCAATAGAGCATGAGCGGCACGGTCGTGGCGTCGCGCACCCTTTGATGATGCTCCATCACGCAGGCGTCGGCATGTCCGAGCGCCCAGCTGTTCGGCGGAAACACCAGCAGCCCGTCCGCGCCGGCCTGTTCCAGCGCGGCGGCCTCGCGCGCGGCCTCCAGGCTGGATTCGTGGTTCACGCCGGAGACGACCAGGCAGTTTGCCCGGCAGCTGTCGCACGCGATTTCGACAACGCGCCGCTTCTCGGACAGCGACAGCACGAAATTCTCGCCGGCATGGCCGTTCACCAATAGCCCGTTGATCCCCGGCACGGCGGTGACGCGCGCGATATGCGCCGCCAGCGCGTCCTCGTCGATCGAGAAGTCGGGCTTCATCGGCACAATGGTCGATGCATGGATGCCGCGTAGCCGATCGAGAAATGCTCCCGTCATGCATCGCTTGCCTTAAGTCGGACCGGGACCGGCGATTTGCATCGGCTGGTTGGCCGGAAGGCTGGTCAGGCCGAATTTGTCGAACAGCGCCTGATAGGTTCCGTCGGCCTGCATCGTGCTGAGCGCCTTGACGACGGCTTCCGCCACGGTCTTGTTGCGGAAGGCCATCGCCGTGCGGTTGGCGCCGAGCCCCGTCAATACTTCCTTGGCCCGGCCGCGAGCGACGAGATCGCGGGCAACGCTGTCGACCAACAGAGCATTGTCCACCTGTCCCGCCAGCAGCGCGCCGACGACGTTGGTCGCGGTGGGGAAGGTTCGCATCTCGACCGCGGCACC
>JAQGJF010000085.1 GCA_028290765.1 Tardiphaga sp. | reverse complement strand
TTTCCGCGCGCCAGTTCGCGAGCACTCCGAGCCGGCCATAGGCTTCTTCGTTCTCGCGCGCGACGATGCGTTCGGCGACCTCGCGCTGGAACATCAGCACCATCATGTCGTACCAGGGCGGCCAGGGCTCGATCGACAGCCAGTCGATCAGCAAGGCGGTGGCGATATTGTAGGGCAGGTTGGCGACGACTTTGGCGCGTTTGCCGCCGAGCAGCGATTGCATATCGAAGCGCAGCGCGTCGGCGCAGATGATTTCCAACCGTCCCGGATAGTGTTTGGATATTTCCTCAAGCGCCCCGAGCGCGCGCTCGTCGCGCTCGATCGCGATCACGCGTCCCGCGCCGAGCGAAAGCAGGGCCCGGGTCAGGCCGCCGGGGCCGGGACCGATCTCGATGACGGTGGCATCTTCCAGCGGGCCCGCGGTGCGGGCGATCCGCGCCAGCAAATTGAGGTCGAGCAGAAAATTCTGTCCCAGCGATTTACGGGCCGACAGGTCGTGTCGCTTGATGACATCGCGTAGCGGCGGCAGATCGTCGATCGCGGTCATGCCGCGGGCGCCGCGGCCATACGGGCGGCGAGACGAAGCGCCGCGATCAGGCTCGACGGGTTGGCGCGGCCGGTGCCGGCGATGTCGAAGGCGGTGCCGTGGTCCGGCGAAGTCCGGATGAACGGCAAGCCCAGCGTGACGTTGACCGCGTCGTCGAAGGCCACCGTCTTGATCGGTATCAGCGCCTGGTCGTGATACATGCACAGCGCGCAGTCGTAGGTCGCGCGGGCCGCGGCATGAAACATGGTGTCGGCCGGCAACGGGCCGCGCACGTCGACGCCCTCGTTGCGCAAGGCCGCGATCGCGGGCGCGATGATGGTCTGCTCTTCGACGCCGAGCGTGCCATCTTCGCCGGCATGGGGGTTGAGACCGGATACCGCGAGCCGCGGCCGGGCCAGACCAAAACGGCTCTTCAGATCCGCCACCACAATACGCGCCGTCGTGACGATCAACTCGCTCGTCAGCCCCGCGATGGCATCACGCAGCGACTGGTGGATCGTTACCGGCACCACGGCCAAAGCCGGAGACCACAGCATCATGACCGCTTGCGGGTGCTTGCCGCCGGTTGCGGCGAGTTCGGCGAGAAATTCGGTATGGCCGGGATGCTCGAATCCGGCGCGGTAGAGAACACTCTTGGCAATCGGATTCGTAACCACGGCAGCGGCTCGCCCGGCGATCACATCGTCAACCGCCCGTCGTATCGATGCGATGGCCGCCGGCGCGCTGGTGCTGTCCGGGTAACCCGGGCGGGCGCTGGCGGCTATGCCGGTCGCGACAATGGGCAATGCGTCGGCGAAAATATCGAGCGCCTGCTCGGCGCGCACCTCGGCCAGTCTGACCTCAACACCGAGGGCTTTGGCCCGCATGCCGATGAAGTCGCCATCGCCCAGCAGATAGAAGGGTGGAAGCCCAAGCTCTGTTCGCTGCAGCCACGCCGCGATCGCGATGTCTGGCCCGATGCCGGCCGGTTCGCCAAGTGTCAGCGCGAGAGGTTTTGCCAAGTTTATCCTAACGGTATTCGATCATCGCCGCCTTGCGGGTTTCCTGCAGGTAGGCTTTCGATTTCGCCTCGAATTTCTCGGCATACATCTTGTCGCGAATTTCCTTCTTCTTCGGCGTATCGATCTTGGTCGGCTTGCGCGCGCAAAGCGCAACCATTTCCACGCCCTGGCGGGTCGTCTCCGGCGGGGTCAGATGGCCGATCGGCGTCTTGTCGAGCAGGTCGCGAAGCGGCGCCGGTATGTCGGCCGAAGTCTTGACCACGGTGTCGCGTATCGTGGCGTTCTGCATCACCTTGAAAAGATTGTTGGCTTCGTCGCAGCTCTGGATTCGTTCGCGAAAGGTCTCGGCCTCCTTGCGCCGGGCCTCCGTGATCGTCGGCGCCGCGCCGCGCGGAACGATCAGGACGATCGGACGCATCTGATATTCGAAGGCGTCGGCTTCCTGCTGGTCGCCGCCATTGACCTGGACCGCGGATTGAACTTCCTTTTCGCCGACCTGCAGGCTTTCCTTGAAGCGACCGCGTACGATGGCGTTCCAGACCATCTCGGCCTTGATGCGATTCTTCAGCGTGTCTGGCCGGATGCCCTTGCTGGCAAGCGACTGGGTCAGTTGCTCCGGGGTAATCCGCATCCGGGACCCCATGTTCGCGTAGGCCGAATCGACCTCGGAGCTGGAGGGATCGATGCCGTATTTCTTGGCTTCCTTGATCTTGACCTTTTCGTTGATCAGTTCGTCGAGCACCTCCTGTCGGGAGGGAGTCTTGTGCGTGGACAGTTCGGTCAATTTGGCGCGCTGCTCGATATCGAAATTGGTGATGGGCTCGCCGTTGACCATGACCGCGACGGATTGGGCCTGCAATGGCGATCCGAGGCACAGCAGGATCAGCGCCGCAGCCGCGACGGCGTGCCACACGCGCCAAAGACATCCGGCGCCAAAGATGGCACCAAACATATCGTTGAGCTTGGCCGTGAACATAACCGTCATCGTCAGATCTGCCGTATCAGTCAACTGAAAATGGGAGCTGCCCGAGCACTCGAATTCGGGGCACCAAATCCTACTGGACGAGCCCTCCGCCCGAGGAAGCTCCGGTGTTTCCGAGGGTCCGTAGGCCGAGCTGGAACATGAACGCGTGGCTCAGCACCGGTGGTGTCGATCCTGCCGAGTAGCTGTAGGAAGTGACATAGTTGACTGCCAGGACGAAGCAGTCGTCGACATATCCGGCACCCACGACATATTGGTTGAGCTTGTTGGCTTCAAGATCCCAACGTGCCGCACCCATCGCCACCCAATTCGCCGCGATCTTGACCGACCCCGAACCGAGCAGCCCTTCGCGGAGGGTCAGATATCCGAGCTCCGGCTGAGCAGCGTAGTTGCCATACAACAGGCTGACGGACCAGCGTTCGTAATTCGCGCGCGCTTCGGCTTCGAAGCGACTAACGTTCATGGTCGCCTCGTCGAAGCGCGCACGGGTGCTGAACGTGTAGGTCCTGTTGGGCGAATAATTGACGCGGGCGACGTAGTCGGATCGCGTGGTTGCGAGGCCGGAATCGACGCCGGTGTTGGTCACGTCGGCGACCGCGTAGGAATTCATGCCGAAGAGCTGATAGGATTGTCCGAACAGGACATTGACGGAGCCGCCGCGATCGAACTGCGTCGTGGCCTGCACGCCAACATTGGCGCGGCCGCCGCCTTCGAC
>JAQGJF010000076.1 GCA_028290765.1 Tardiphaga sp. | reverse complement strand
AGGGCGGCTGGATCGAGGCGATCGTGCTTGAAACCACGCAACCGGCGGAAGCGTTCCAGGCCGCGATGCGCGCGCGACTGGGCGACGCGATCGTTTCGACCCCGGGCATCGTCGGGCTTCATCTGCTCAAGGGCCATGTCGCGGCCGCGCAGGGCGACACCGTCGAAAAGAAACTGCGTGGCGTGCCGGACAAGATGGCAGCCTGGATCCTGCTGGTGGAAGCCGTCGGCTCCGAGGCGCTCGGCGCATTTCGGTCGCAGACCGGCAGCGACCAGGCGATGATCGACTGCGGCGCCGGCGCGACCATCCAGCGCGGCACCTATCAAATGCAGTTTGCCCTGACCAAGGCCGAACTCGCGAAATCCTGACCCGCAGATGACCCAGCCCGAAGACATCGGAGCCGTGGCGGCGACGCTCGCCTGCGGCAACATGCCCTATGCGACCGGCACCCACATCGACGTCGGCGGCGGCCCGCAGCTGCACCGGGTCTGATGATTCGGTGACGGCAGCGGCGTTCGTTAGGCCATTACCGCATGGCATCTCCCCGTGGAACCGCGTTGTGTTTCCAACTTAGGCGGGTAGATTCTTCCGCAGGGGAAACGCATGGAATTCGAACAGGCCCGCAGCGCCATCGAACGCGCGCAAAGCGTCGACGAACTGTCCGGCGTGCTGGCGGATTGGCGCGACGAAAGCGGTCTTGCGCATCTGGTCTATCATGCCGTGCACGTGCCGGCGTCCGACAAATCCAATGCGCTGTTGCTGCTGACCTATGACGATGCCTGGGTGCAGCGTTATCTGGAGCGGGATTATTTCCGCATCGATCCCGTCGTCATCGCCGGGCGCAACGGCTTCTTGCCGATCGACTGGCTGACCGTCGAACATCACAGCAGCGAGGCCCGGCATTTTTTCACGGAGGCCGAAAGTTTCGGCGTTGGCCGCCATGGCTTCACCGTTCCGATACGCGGCCCCGCCGGCGAGCGGGCGCTGTTCAGCATGACCACCAACGCCACCGACGAGCACTGGCACCGCTGGCGATTTGCCCATCTGCGCGACTTTCATCTGCTGGCACATTATTTCCATGATCGCGCGATGCGCCTGTCGGGCCTGCGCCATGTCGATGTGATGCGGCCGTTGTCGGCCCGCGAAAAACAATGCCTTGAAAGTCTGGTGCAGGGGCAGGCGCCGGGACAGATCGCGGACGCCCTCGGCCTGTCGGTCAGCGCGGTCCACGCCTATCTGCGCACGGCGCGGCGCAAGCTGGAATGCGCCAGCATCGAGCAGGCCATTGCCAAGGCCATCCGCGTCGATCTTATTCAGTAGGCCGGCTTTTAACCATTCGTTCATCAACGCGGCCAGATCTGTTGTATTTCTATATATTGCTGAATTCGGACCCGTCGGTAGTTTGCGCGCGGCAACACTGCTTCGGCAACCAGGGAGCCCGCCATGAGTTCGATCACCGCATCTCAAAGTGCCAACCAGATTTCGCCGGCCAACGAGAGGGCTTATCACCAGAGCAATCTGTTGGGCGAATGGAAGGGCTTCGGGACCAACCATCATGAGGCGGTCGGGTTCAAGGTCGTAAACATCAGGGGCAATACGGCCCAGGTCGAATATACCCACAACGGGCGCACCGAACGGGGCATCGCCAGCGTCGAGGGCGGCACCATCAGTTTCGACAACGTCACCATCGGCACCCGTAACGGGACGACGGCGATCCTGGAGTTTTCCGCCGGAGGCGGAAAAAGCACCGCCGCTTTGGAGAAGGCGGTGGATCCGGACAACGAACAGAACAAGCTGATCGGAACCTGGGGCGGCGTCTCGCCCGAGACCGGACAAAGCGCAACCTTCCGCGTCCTGTCGGTCGACGGAAGAGACGCAAAGGTCAGAACCACCCTCAACGGCTATACCCAGGACGGTGTCGGCACCGTCTACAAGAACACCGTCATGTTCGGCAACATGCAGGTGTCGTCGGACGATGGCGCGAACGGGAAAATCATATTTTCCGCCGGTCGTCAGACCCTGGCTGTACCCGTGACGAAATACGCGGCGGTCGGCTCGACGTCATCCGTGGATCAGGTTGCCTGAGCCCCTGAGCGGCTGCGCACGCCTGCGCGCGTCGGCTTTAGAGTCGCGGCAAGCCATCTTTTAACCGTTCGTTCACCAACACGGCTGCATCTGTTGTATTTCCGCAGATTGCTGGGCCTGTCCGTCGGTACTATCGTGCGTTCATCGAGATTACCTTGCGCGTGGATGGGAACCGATCATGAGTGCGATTAAGGCGGCAAATTCGCCCGACAACCAGGCGATCGCTTCTTTTCTGCGCTCCAATTCGACGGCAAGCGCGGCCACGCCGCCGACGGACTCGACCAAGCCCGACACCGCGTCGGACACAGCCAGTGGCGCCGACGAAGCGGCAACGGTCGTCGATCTGTCCGACCACGCCAAGACCATTCTGGCCAAGGCGCAGACCGATCAGGTGGCGGCGGACAGTCTTCAGGCTTTCATCGACGCGCACCGTGCCGGCAAGACGGACAACACTTCGAGCAAGAGCGACGCCGACACTTCATCGAAGAACAGCGCGTCAAAGGTCGTCGAAACCTATCAGCGGCTGACCGCGGCCACGGTGGTGACGGTCGATCCGCAAGCACTGGCGCCGGTCAATCCGAAGATCAGCTTCCACAACAGTCTGCAGATCGACGGCTTCTCGATTTCGGTGAGCGCCGATGCGAGCACCGGCGCCTTCAAGACCTCCGTGTACGGACCCGGGGGAATCAGCGCCGATCACGTGCGCTTCGGACGGAACGGCGAAGTGGGCGGTGGTTCGGTACCGAACGGCGTCGGCATGATGGACGCGCAGACGGCCGGCAACAAGGAATACATCACCTTCTACAGCACCGATTTCTCGGCCGAGAGTCTGACGGCGTCCTCCGATGCCGGCACGGTGTCGGCGAGTTCGGTCAGCGCGCATGCGTGGTCGAAGACGTTCGCGATCGATTTCAACACCGGCGCCATCAGCACCACGGAGAACGATCTCACGCTGACGGCCACCACGGCCGGCTACACGCCGTTCTCGCGCGTCGCGTGAGAGCCCCACCCCGCTGACACGCTCCCGCCACGGATTACCCCTACTTGGCCAATAGTAAACAGGGCGGTCAAGACGAGGGGCAGTGGCAGTGCGCATCCGGTCGAGCGTCGCCGCGTTGATTGCCGCCATGCTGGCGCATGGCGCATTCGCGCAGGACAGGCCGCTGGAGCTCACGCCGGCCGGCAAAGCCATTCTGCAGGGCATGATCGCGATCGACGGAAGGCCGCTGTATAACCGTCCCGGGCCGACCAAACCTTTGACCTTTCCAATGGCGATGTGCACGTTTCCGGGCGGTCTCTGCGGGGCGGTGCGCCGCGACGGCACAGTCGCTGTATCCCCGCGATATGACTGGGTCGGCACGTTCTCAGACAACCGGGCCGCCGTCCGCGTCGGCGGTCTCTACGGCTTCGTCGACGAAGAGGGCCGCGAGGTCGTCAAGCCGCAATATCGCATCGTCGACGACTACCAGTTTGGCTTCGCGCAGGTCGACGTTGACGGGAAGTCCGGCCTGATCGATCGCGACGGCAAGATGGTCATCGAACCGAAATACGGATTCATCCGTGCGATAGCTTCCGATCGCTTCCGTGTGTCGGAAACCCGGCAACTTGGCGGAATCGCCGGTGGTGACGACTTTTCCGGCATGCGGGGCACGTTTACTGCGCCTGGCGGCATGAGCGTTTCCGTTTCCGGCTTGTTCCTTGGATTTGAAGATGCAGCCGAAGTCATCGACATCGCCGGACAAGTAATCATGCCGCGGCGCACTTCGCAGCTGCGTGCCTTCAACGAGAACGATCCGTCGATCCGCTGGGTGCAGCAGGACGGACGATGGGGATTGGCGCGTCCCGACGGCAGTTGGTTGATCGAGCCCACGTTTCAGCAGGCGGGTGCCTTGAAGGAGGGACTGGCGCGGGTGACGGTCGACGGCAAGGTCGGCTTCATCGACCGGACCGGGAGTTTCGCGATTCCGCCGGTCTTCGACAAGGCAGACGGGTTCAAGCCAGGTCTCGGGCGCACGTCGGCCGAGCGCGACGGTGTCGCGGGCGTGATCGACAAAGCCGGCGCATGGCTATTCCGGACCGACTATCAGCAGATTCGTCTAGCGACCGCCCGTGAAAAGGATCGCGGTGCCGAAACCGCGTTCGGGTGGCACTTCAGGAAGGCCGACCGATGGGGGCTTCTCGACCCCGACGGCCGCGTCGTGCTCGATGCCGATTTCGACCAGTCCATCCAGCATTGCGCCGATGGCCGGCTGGTCGCGAAGAACAAGGAATGGTTTTACTTCAAGTTGGATGGCAGCCCGCTGCAGCCGCCGGATGGAAGATTGGTCGACGCCTCCTGCGGCAGCACTGCGCCCTACACCTTAAAAGTCGGCGACAAGTTCGGGCTGGTCGACGCGGTTTCAAATCCGTTGACCCAAGTGCATTTCGACGCAGTCGCAAGGGCGGGGCCGGCTGCCCGTAACGTGAAGATCGGCGGCAAATGGGGGCGCATTGGATCGGACGGCCGCTGGCTGCTCGAGCCAAAATTCGACTACCTCTCGGCTGACGTTGATCCGTTTGTGGCATCGATCGACGGCAAGCGCGGCTTCATGCGCTCGGACGGCAGTTGGCTGGTCGAGCCGAAATTCGACGCCGCGCGATATCAACATGACGGTACCGCATTCGTTACGGTTTCCGGCGCGACCGGCGTCCTGCGGCTCAACGATCAATCCTGGGTCGTTCCACCGCGTCGAGGCGTGATGTGCGACATCAACTATGCGATCATGTCCGAAACCGACGGCAAGCGGGCAATCCTGTCGCGCGCCGGGGAAACCTGGATCGACATCGGCGCCGAGCGGATCGGCACCGATCTGCATCTCGGCCT
>JAQGJF010000042.1 GCA_028290765.1 Tardiphaga sp. | reverse complement strand
CGCCGCTCTTGAAGACGGCGTCGTTCCTGACGGTAATTTCGATGGCCGCGCTGGGATTGGGCGTCGATGTCCGCGTCATCGGCAAGGTCGGCGGACGGGTCACCGCCGCGGTGACGCTGTCGTTGCTGCTGCTGCTCTTGATCAGCCTCGGGATCGTCCACCTGTTGGTGTGACGCTTCAGACCCCGAAGATCGACAATGCGGAGCGCGACAGCGCCGCCAACTGGGTCGAGAGCTGCGAAATCTGGTCAGCAAAGCCCGGATTGAAATAGGCCGCGCGCGCCGCCACGATCACGACGACCAGCGACCAGAAAATGCCGGTGCCGGCACGGACCATCCAGCGCGACACCGATCCATGCGGCTCCACGGGGAGCGCCTGGCTCTTCACGACCCGGCTCTCCGGGATCGGTTCGCCAAAGCCGTCAAATTCGACGTTTTTCGTGGTCATTTTCGTTATCCGGGGCATCAAATTCACCATTCATATGTCGTGAATTTGAGCGCCGAAGCAAAGGAACCGTCTTTCAAAGTTGCCCGCAGACGGGAACGGTTGTTCTCTCCGGCTGCCCAAAAAGGGAAAAACCGCGGTTTGGGCGGCCCGGGAGGGTTCCCCGGCCCGATCATGCCCTCCGGATCGGCCGTCTCAGGCCCACTCGCCCTTCCGGAACACCGGCACGCGGCGGCCGTCGGCGTGAAGGCCGTCGATATCGGTCTCGCCCGAACCGATCATCCAGTCGATGTGAATGAGGCTCTTGTTACCGCCCTGGGCCGCGATCTGCTCCGGCGTCAGCTTGCCGCCATCGAGGAAGCATTTCGAATAGCACTGGCCGAGCGCGATGTGACAGGCGGCGTTCTCGTCGAACAAGGTATTGAAGAACAATAGCCCGCTTTTCGAGATCGGCGAGGAATGCGGCACCAGCGCCACCTCGCCCAGCCGCCGCGCGCCTTCGTCGGTGTCGAGCACCTTGTTGAGCACTTCCTCGCCGCGCGTGGCCCTGGCCTCGACGATGCGCCCGGCTTCGAACCGCACCGCGATATTGTCGATCAGCGAGCCCTGATAGGACAAAGGCTTGCTGCTGATCACATGTCCGTCCACCCGCCGCGCATGCGGCGTGGTGAAGACCTCTTCGGTCGGAATGTTGGCGTTGCAGGTGATGCCGTTCTTGGCGGTCGATGCGCCACCCTGCCATTCATGGGCGTCGGCGAGACCGATCGTCAAATCGGTGCCGGGCCCGGCATAATGCAGCGCATGAAAGCGCTGGCCGTTCAGCCATTCGGTCCGCTCGCGCAGGACCGCATTGTGTTTTTCCCACGCCGCGACCGCGTTGTCGTTGTCGACGCGCGAGGCGGCAAAGATGGCGTCGGCGAGTTTGGCCACCGCCACCGCCTCTTCCTCGTCGGGAAACACCTGCTTCGCCCAGGACGCGCTCGGATAGGCGATGATGTTCCAGTTGACCTCGAAATTGACGATCTTCTCCAGCGCCGGCTGGTAGGCGATGGAATTGGCCTTGCTGGCGCGCGCGACCTTGGCCGGAGCTTCGCCGGACAGCAGCATCGGATTGTCGCCGACAATAGCGAGGCGCGCGGTATTACCGGCAAACGCCTTTGCCATGCCCTCATAGAGCCAGCTCGCGGCGCGGTCGAAACTGTCGTCGGCGCCGAAGCGATAGCGCGACAGCGTGATTTCCTCGTCCGAGAAGAACGGCGTGACCAGGCCGGCGCCGGCCTTATAGGCGTGCTCGGCGATCCGCCGCACCAGCGGTAGCGCCGCGGCCGGCGCGGTCAGCAAAAGGTCCTGACCGGGCTGAAGCTGCAGGCCGATCTTGACGGCCACTTCGGCCAGCCGGTCGAGTTTCACGGGATCGATCGAGGCGGCAATGTTGCGCGGATGTGGGTTCATGCGGGTTTGGCCTGTGGGAGGGGGACAGCTTACTTTACTTCATCCGGGATGGCTGGGTCGAGCCTCACCAAATCGGCGCCTGGTGACAGAAAAAATATAGGAATACCAATCGTCTACGCCAGTCCGTCCGGCGGTATTTGCCCCGCGCGGCATTGCCGCAGCGGCCGGCCCGACGAAACAATCGAGGCCTGCGACGAAACCGTTTTCCACCTCCCGCGCCGTCGGCCCGAAACAGACCGGGCCTATTAGTGGCATCAACAGAGGCGTTGAATGACGCCGGGAGGCTTCCATGAACCATTCGATCTACAGCGCAGATCGCACCACCCACCTCAAGATCGTGATCGTCGCGCTCGTCGCAGGAACCATCATCGCAGGCGTTGGCGTGTCGGCTCGGCTCGGTAACGATGGCGGCTCGACCCAGACGGCGAAGGTGATGAAGGCCGGCAAGCCGGTGGTACTCACCAGTTCGGATACGTCCGCGATCCGGTAGATGCCGACTGCCTCAACCTTGACGTGATTGGCTAATTTTTAGGCAAGCCGCTCGGTTCGTGCCGGCGGTTTGCGGTGGTTTCCACCGAAGCCGGCCATCTGACGCCATCCAAGCGGGCTTAACTCACCGATTAACATACTCTCCGTTCGCCGGTTGGCAGGTGCCGCAGGGAAACCTCATGGTGAGGAGGCGCTTCTTCAGCGCCGTCTCGAACCAGCCTTCGCCCTACGGGCTTCGGCTCGGCAAGCCGGAAACAATGCATCGCGCCGAAGTTGCGAAGCAACGTAGGCGGACGAGACGCGCGCAAGAGCGCGCTCCTCAGGATGAGGGCTTCCCTCGGAGCCTCCTCAAGCAGAATCAACGCCGTGCCAGCGGAGACACGCCAACCCCTTCAAATCGGCCCGATTTTCCACCGCTCTGGCACATCCGTTGCATTTGTTTTCCCGGATGGCCTTTCCGAAAAACCTGCCGGAACACCAAGGGGCCCGAATCCTCGGTAAACAATGCGGACTGGATGCGGATGACCACCACGGCGGCGTTGGAGCTGGTGCAGCTGACGAAGATGTACGGCCATGTCACGGCCGTCGATGCGATCAACCTGAAAATTCCGGCCGGATCCTATTGCTGCCTGCTCGGGCCGTCCGGCTGCGGCAAGACCTCGACCTTGCGCATGGTCGCCGGTCATGAATCGGCGTCGTCCGGAGACATTATCGTCGGTCCGCGAAACGTGACCGACCTGCCGCCCGCCGAACGCAACACGTCGATGATGTTCCAGTCCTATGCGCTGTTTCCGCATCTGTCCGTCATCGACAATGTGGCCTTCGCCCTGAAGATGCGCGGCGTCGCCAAGGCGGCGCGTCACGCCGAGGCCAGAAAACTGCTCGAACTCGTCGACATGCAGAATTATGCCGGACGGCTTCCCGCTCAATTGTCCGGCGGCCAGCAGCAGCGGGTGGCGCTCGCCCGCGCGCTGATCACCTCGCCGCAGATCCTGCTGCTCGACGAGCCACTGTCCGCGCTCGATCCGTTCCTGCGGCTGCGGATGCGCACCGAACTGAAGAAGCTGCAGCGCGAACTCGGCATCACCTTCATCCATGTCACGCACGGCCAGGACGAGGCGATGGCGCTGGCCAATATCGTGGTGCTGATGAATGGCGGGCGGATCGAACAGCAGGGCTCGCCGCGCGACATCTTCAACCATCCGCAGACCGAATTCACCGCGAAATTCATCGGCGGCCACAACGTCATCGCGTTCGGTGGCGAGAAGGTCGCGGTTCGCAACGATTGCCTGGTGCTGAAAAAGCCGAACGAGGCCGTCGACGGACCGTCGGTCCCCGGCACCGTGAGCGAAGTCGAATATCAAGGCACCTATATCCGCGTCGCCATCGCCGCCGACGGCGGCAGCGACATTTCGGCCCAACTGACCGAGAGCCAGTATGACGCCGCCAATTACAGCGTTGGCGAGCGCGTGCTCGCCACCTGGAATCCGGCGATCGCCAGCCCCTTGAAGAGCAGCCCTTCCGCAACCGTCACGTCGCCCGAAACGACGGCCTGACATCCTTGGAGATGACCATGACCGATCTCTTGAAAATGAAAAAAAGCATCAGCCGCCGCAATCTGCTCAAGGGCGCCGCCGGCGTGGCCGGCCTTGCCGCCGGCTCCGGCGCGATCACCGGATTTCCCTACGTCCACTCGGCCGAGCCCAAGGTGCTGCGCTATCTCGGCACCGCGGTGAACGAAGGCGACGATATCGCCAAGAAGTGCCTCGCGGATACCGGCATCAAGATCGAATACATCACCGCGACCACCGACGACGTCACCAAGCGCGTCATCACCCAGCCGAATTCCTTCGACGTGCTCGACACCGAATATTTCTCGCTGAAGAAGCTGGTGCCGTCGGGCAACATCCTTGCCCTCGATGCCAAGAAGATCAAGGAATTCGACAACATCACGCCGGTGTTCACCAAGGGGCAACTGCCGAACGGCAAGAAGATCGGCTCGCAGGGCACCGCCCCCTGGAAGGTGCTGTATCTCGACGGCGCCAACTCGAAGAAATTCTCGGCCACGCAGACCGAATTCGTCACCCTGATCCCGACCGTCTACAACGCCGATACGCTCGGCATCCGGCCCGACCTGATCAAGCGCCCGATCGGGTCGTGGGCCGAACTGCTCAACCCCGAATTCAAGGGCAAGGCCTCGATCCTCAACATTCCCTCGATCGGCATCATGGACGCCGCCATGGTGGTCGAAGCCAGCGGCCAGCACAAATATGCCGACAAGGGCAACATGACCAAGGCCGAGATCGACCTGACCATGAAGGTCATGACCGAAGCCAAGAAGGCCGGCCAGTTCCGCGCCTTCTGGAAGGACTTCAACGAATCCGTCAACCTGATGGCGTCGGGCGAAACCGTGATCCAGTCGATGTGGTCGCCCGCGGTAACCAAGGTGGGCTCGATGGGCATCGCCTGCACCTTCCAGCCGCTCAAGGAAGGCTATCGGTCGTGGGCTTCGGGTTTCTGCGTGTCCAAGGCGGTGGCGGGACCGAAGCTCGACCTGGCCTATGAATTCGTCAACTGGTTCCTGTCCGGCTGGGCCGGCGCCTACCTCAACCGGCAGGGCTACTATTCCGCCGTGCTCTCCACCGCCAAGGCCAACATGACGGCCGACGAATGGGGCTACTGGATGGAAGGCAAGGCGGCGGCCGGCGACATCAAGGCGCCGGACGGCACCACGCTGGAGAAGGCCGGCGGCGTGCGCGACGGCGGCTCCTACGACGAACGCATGGGCGGCGTGGCCTGCTGGAACGCCGTGATGGACGAGAACGACTACATGGTCCGCAAGTGGAATGAATTCATCGCCGCTTGATGCCGTCTTACCTCTCCCCGCTTGCGGGGAGAGGTCGGATTGCGGAGCAATCCGGGTGAGGGGGCGCCAGCGTCGACAACGCGGCTTCGATGAACTCCAAGAGAACTGCAGCATATGCGGGCCGTTTTGATATCATCCTCCTCCCATGTGGAGACGCCCCCTCACCCGGCGCTACGCGCCGACCTCTCCTCGCGCGCGGGGAGAGGTGAACCCCCGCGTATGACCTGAGATCGGCCCTCCTATGACTGATGAGCGCAAATCCTTCATCGCCTGGCTGCAGGCCGGGCCGATGATGCTGGTGTTCGCGCTGTTTTTCATCCTTCCGCTGATCTTCGTCATCATCGTCAGCGCGTGGGACTACAATGAATACGAGATGATCCCGTCCTTCAGCCTGCGCGGCTATAGCGACACGTTCGAGGGCTGCATCGCCGACCT
>JAQGJF010000017.1 GCA_028290765.1 Tardiphaga sp. | reverse complement strand
GGCCGGATGATCGCCGAGGGCACCCCGGCCGAAGTGACGCGCGAACCAAAGGTCATCGAGGCTTATCTCGGGCCGGGCGCTGCGGCGCAGATCGCATCGGAGGCAGCCAGCCATGGCTGAAGCCCTGCTCGAAGTGAAAGACCTGGTCGCCGGCTATGACGGCACCTCCGTGCTGTGCGGCATCAGCCTCAAGGTCCAGACCGGATCGATCGTCGCCGTGCTGGGCGCCAATGGCGTCGGCAAGACAACCTTGAACAAGGTGTTGTCGGGCATTGTGCGCCCGCATCGAGGCGAGGTGATCTTCGACGGGCAGCGCATCGATCGAAAAAACCCGGCCGATATCGTCGCGGCAGGACTCGTGCACGTGCCCGAGGGCCGCAAGCTGTTTCCAGATCTCAGCGTGCGCGAGAACCTGGAGCTCGGCTCCTACCGACGCGGCAAAGCCCAGCGTGCCCGGACCATGGAGCAGGTGCTGGCCGTGTTCCCGCGCCTGAAAGAGCGGTTCGACCAGCGCGCCGGCACGCTCTCCGGCGGCGAACAGCAGATGGTCGCGATCGGCCGGGGCATGATGGGGCAACCAAAGCTTCTCATTCTGGACGAGCCCTCGCTCGGGCTGGCGCCGCGCCTGGTCGAAGAGATGTTCACCCTGATCGGTCGCCTGAACGAAGCCGGGCTGACGATCCTCCTCGTCGAACAGAACGTCATGCAGTCGCTGGAGCTCGCCGATGCCGCCCACGTGATGGAACACGGTTGCCTGGTGCTTTCCGGGACCGGAGCGGAACTGGCGGGAAATCGTGAATTGGCCAAGACCTATTTAGGAATGTGATGATGTTGCAAAATGCTTCGTTCCCAACCGTGAGGCCGCAATGGCTCGACCGATGGGCCGATTTCGCCGCGACGATGACGGCGGAGCAGCTTCCCCGGGATGTCGTGGCGCGCACCAAGCAGGTGCTGTTTGATTGCATCGGGGCGATCGCCGCGGGTGCGCAGGAACCGGAGATGCAACGGCTGACGGCACGTCTCTGCCGTGGCTCCGCTGACGATTTGGCTCCGGTGATCGGCGCCGGCCGTCGTGCCTCGGCCGGTATCGCGGCTTTCCTGAACGGAACCGCCGGCACCATGCTGGAGATCGACGAAGGCAATCAGTTCGCCCGCGGTCATCCCGGGATCCATGTCGTGCCAGCCGTGCTGGCGGCGGCAGAAGAGCTTGGCAGCCGCGGTTCGGATGTGTTGCTGGCCCTCGCGCTGGGTTACGAAATCGGTTCGCGCGTCGGCATCGCATCGAAACTGCGCGTGACGATGCACCCGCACGGCACCTGGGGCACGGTCGGTGCGGCGGTGGCCGTGGCCAGGCTGCGTCACGCGACCCGCGAGCAGATGGCGGAAGTGATCAACGTCTCATCGACGCTCGGGCTGGCGACAAGTCGCCGGACCATGCTGGAAGGCGGCACCGTGCGCAACAGCTTCGCCGGCTTCTCCAACGAAATCGGCCTGCGCGCCTGGGAGATGGTGGACGCCGGATTTATCGGCGAGGCAGATGGCATCGGCACGATCTACGGCACCGTCATCGCCGATCAGTTCCAGCCCGAGGAGATGATCGCCGATCTCGGCGCGCGCTGGGAGATCACGCGCAACTATTTCAAGCGCCACGCCGCCTGCCGTTACAACCACGGCGCGCTCGACGCGCTGCACAGCCTGATGGCGCAGGCCGGCGGCCAGCTGAAGCCGGATGATATCGCCCGGATCGATGTCGATACCTACATCTGGGCGGCGCAGCTCGATGGTCAGCAGCCTCGCAACATGCTGGCGGCCAAGTTCTCGCTGCCGTTTTCGCTGGCAACGACCATTGTCAATGGTGCGGCCTCGATTGCTGCCTTTCGCGAAGAGGCGCGGCACAATGCCGTGACGCTCGCTTTGGCGGGGCGTATTGCGGTGCGCGAGGACAAGGCGCTTACCGCGATGCTGCCGGGCCTTCGACCGGCGCGGGTGAAAATCACGCTGGTCGATGGCCGCGTTCTCAGCGCCGAAGCTTACACCAACAAGGGCGATGCCGAGGATCCGTACAGCGCGGAAGAAGTCCAGGACAAGTTCCGCGAGGTTGCGGGGTCGGTCTGGAGCAACGGGCATTGTTCATTGATCCTTGCAGCGGTCGAGGATCTGGACCGATCGCCCGACCTTGGCGCTCTGTCCCGTCTGCTCGCGGCCTGATCGGGAGGACATGATGACTGATCAAACGTCTCTCAAGACCATGCTGCACGGGCCTGACATCGTGCTGGCGTCCGGCGTTTACGATGCCTTGACCGCTTCACTGGCAACCGATGCGGGATTTCGTGCGCTTTATCTGTCCGGCGCCAGCATCGCCTATACGCGGCTGGGGCGCCCCGATATCGGGCTCGTAACCATGTCGGAGGTGGCCGAGACGCTGAGCCTGATCCGCGACCGTGTCGCCACGCCTTTGATCGTCGATGCCGACACCGGCTATGGCAATGCCCTCAACGTCCAGCGAACCGTGCGTTTGTTCGAGCGCGCCGGCGCCACCGCGATCCAGCTCGAGGACCAGACCTTTCCAAAGCGCTGTGGCCACCTGCAGGACAAGAGTCTGATTCCGACGATGGAGATGGTCGGCAAGATCAGGGCGGCGACCGACGCGCGCCTTCGCAGCGAGACCCTGGTGATCGCGCGAACCGACGCGGTGGCGGTCGAAGGCTTTGAACAGGCCGTCGAACGCGCGGGGCGGTACGCGGAAGCCGGCGCGGATGTGCTGTTCGTCGAAGCGCCACGCAATGAGGCCCAGCTTTCGGCCGTCTCGCAGCGACTTGGCGACCGGTTGCCCTTGATGGCGAACATGGTCGAAGGCGGCCAGACGCCGATCCTCGGCAAGGACAGACTGCAGGCGCTGGGATTTTCGCTGGTGATCTTTCCAGGCGGCATCGTTCGTGCGGTCGCCAAGGCGGCCAAGGCTTTTTACGAAACGCTGGCGCGCGATGGCACCACCGCAGCCTTTCGCAACGACATGTTCGATTTCGACGCCCTGAATGCGATCATCGGCACGCCGCAGATGCTGGAACTCGGGCAGAGCTACGAATTTCCGGCCAACGGCCCAGCGACAAGACTGGTCCGGTGATCCCATGAAAGTTGTCATATGCGTTTAGCGATTATCATTGATCCCGGCGTGCTTCACCTCGCCCCGCTTGCGGGGAGAGGTCGGCGCTTCGAAC
>JAQGJF010000015.1 GCA_028290765.1 Tardiphaga sp. | reverse complement strand
GCCGCCTGCAGCTGCATGAAGACGTCATGCGCGGTGCGAAACAACAGATCGCCCTGCTCGGTGAGGATGAGGCCGCGGGCATGGCGGTGGAACAGCGAGACCGAGAGCTCCTGCTCCAGCGCGCTGACCTGACGCGACACGGCGGATTGCGACAGACCGAGCTGTTCGCCGGCATGCGTGAAGCTCCCTGCTTCCGCCGCCGCGTGAAACACCTTCAGCTTGTCCCAGTCCATGTCGGTAAATCCGTCTCGATATCGTGCCATGATTATTCCGCCGCCGCGCGGTCGTGGGCATGGGCGGCCATGTAGCGTTCGGCCTCGAGCGCCGCCATGCAGCCGAGGCCGGCGGCCGTGACGGCCTGACGATAGATTTCGTCGGCGACGTCGCCGGCGGCGAACACCCCGGGGACCGAGGTCGCGGTGGAGTTCGGCGCCACCTCGACATAGCCCGACGGCTTCAGCCTGATCTGGCCCTTGATGAGTTCGGTCCCGGGCGCGTGGCCGATCGCGATGAAGACGCCGTCGGCGGGAACCTCGGTCAGCGAGCCGGATTTGACATTCTTCAGGCGGACATGGGTCACCTTCGACGGATTTTCGTCGCCGCGGATCTCATCGATGGCGCTGTCCCAGATTACCTCGATCTTGGGATGCTTGAACAGTCGGTCCTGCAGGATGCGCTCGGCGCGGAAATGATCGCGGCGATGCACGACGGTGACCTTCGAAGCGAAGTTGGTCAGGAACAGCGCCTCCTCGACCGCGGTGTTGCCGCCGCCGACCACGACGACCTCCTTGCCGCGATAGAAAAATCCGTCGCAGGTGGCGCAGGCCGAGACGCCAAAACCCTTGAATTTCTCCTCCGACGGCATGCCGAGCCAGCGCGCCTGGGCGCCGGTGGCGAGGATCACGGTGTCGGCCAGATACACGTCGCCGGAATCGCAGACCAGCCGGAACGGACGCCGGGCGAGGTCGAGTTCGGTCACCAGATCGGTGACGATTTTGGTGCCGACATGGGCCGCCTGCTTCTCCATCTGCTCCATCAGCCAGGGGCCCTGGATGACGTCGGCGAAGCCCGGGTAGTTTTCCACGTCGGTGGTGATGGTGAGTTGGCCGCCGGGCTGGATCCCCTGAATCAGCACCGGCTCCAGCATCGCCCGCGCGGCATAGATCGCGGCGGTGTAGCCGGCGGGACCGGAACCAATGATGACGACTTTGGCTTGGATAGGGGCGGCCATGTCAGTTCCCTCTCTCGTAAGGGAGAATTATCGGTGCAGAGGCGGAAAGTGCCCGCAAAGGCATCGTTGCGGCGTGAAAAGTGTCACGCCAACTTTAGGTTATCTGGCGAGCTATGCAAGATTTGCAATCCGCATCGGCAAATTTTCCCCGGAACTTGGGTAAATCTTGCGGTGCACGCGCAATAAAATTGCGCAATCCCGGTCAGTCGCGCTAAGACTGTTGCCGGTATTTCCCCTGCCCACCCGCCAGCCCAGGATTTGGACCGCGTGTCGAAGAGCCTAGACGAAATCGACCTCAAAATTCTCAGTGAAATCCAGGCCGACGGCCGAATCACCAATGTCGAACTGGCCAAACGGGTCGGCATCTCGCCGCCGCCCTGCCTGCGGCGGGTCCGCACCCTGGAGGAGGCCGGCTATATCCAGGGCTATCGCGGCCTCCTGAATCCGCGCCTGCTCGGGTTCGACGTCACGGTCTTCGCCTCGGTGCACCTGTCGAGCCAGGCCGACGCCGATCTGCGTGCCTTCGAGCAATTCGTGCGCAACGAGCCCCTGGTGCGCGAGTGCTGGATGCTGTCCGGCGAGGTC
This sequence comes from Tardiphaga sp., assembly GCA_028290765.1. Next base: position 741 of record JAQGJF010000015.1, on the reverse strand, counting down.
GATTTCATCCTCAAATGCGTGGCGCCCGACATGGCGACGTTCCAGCATTTCGTCGCGCATCTGACCGCGGCGCCGCATGTCCGCAACGTCCGCACCTCGCTGGTGCTGCATAACTCGAAATATGCCGCGGCGGTGCCGCTGGAACTGAAGGTGCCGGGGTAGGGCGGTTTTCAGTGTCTTCGTAGGATGGGTTGAGCGCAGCGATACCCATCACTTCGCTACGCAATCGCCGCGATGGGTTTCGCTTCGCTCTACCCATCCTACAAGAAGGCCCCGTTAGCGCTTCCGCATCGCGTCCACGCTCCACGGTCCGCCGCCGGCGCAGGCCAGGAACAGGCAGGCGAAGCAGAGCATGATGGCGAGGCTGCCGTTGTTGACTACCGGAAAGAACCCGCGCGGAAAATGCCCGAGGAAATAGGCGAAGGCCATTTCGCCGGACAGCACGAACGCGACACAGCGGGTGAACAATCCGAGGATCAGCAACCCGCCGAAAATCAGCTCGATGCTGCCGGCGGCGCCGTACAACGACATCAGTTCGACTTTCGCGAACATCGGCACCGGCGGAAATTTCAACAGCTTGGCGACGCCATATTGAAACAGCATCAATCCGGTGATGATGCGGAAGATGCTGAGCACCATCGGCTCGAATCCTGCGAGCATGCGATCAAATTTTTCCACGATACTTCTCCTCAAGCCCGTTTCATGGAAGCATCGACGCTCCATGGACCCGCGCCTGCCGTC
>JAQGJF010000003.1 GCA_028290765.1 Tardiphaga sp. | reverse complement strand
AATCGCCAGACGTTTGTCGATGCGGTCAAGCCGCTCGATCAGGAATTCGAAAAGCTCTTCGGCAAGGACCTGCTCACGGCCATCAGGTCCACTCCTTGACCCTTCCGGTGAAACCATGAACCTCTTTCTTCTGTTGTCCCGCATCGGGATCCGGGCGCGTGTCTTCGGCGGCTACGCACTGATCCTGGGCTTTCTCGTCGCGCTCGCCGTATTTGCCGTGGTTCAAGTAAGCCGGATCGGCGGGACGGTCGGCGAACTCGTCGTCAGCGCCGATGGCGATGCCGGCATGGCGCGGGTTCGCACCTCCCTGCTGGCGGCGAATGGCGCGGTCGAGAAATTTATCCGGACCCGGAACGTCGCCGACCGCGACGCCGCGGCGACCGCGATCGACGGCTTCGGCAGCGTCTTCGACCAGATCAACAAGCAATTCGCCGACCTGCCGGCCATCGCGGCCGGGGGCGACGTGCTCAAAAGCGCGCTGGCGAACTATCGGTCCTCATTCGCCGCATTGGCCGGCGCGGTCGATCGCCTGCGAACTGCAAGCACCCGTACCGAAGCGCTCGGCGCTGCGGCCGGGCTCGATATCGGCGCCATTCAGATTGCCATCGTCAACCAGTCCGATACGCGCTCCATCCATCCGATGCGGCTGGCGGCTACCGTCGAACTGGTGCGGGTCGCGGTCATGCGCTACACGGCGACCCTGTTGCCGGGCGACGCGGAAGACGCGAAATCGACCCTGGCCAGCACGCTGGCCACGGTCGCCAATGCCGAAACCGAGGTCGACGCCGCGCGCGAGCCGAAACTCAAGACGCTGGTGCTGGCGCTCAAAGCCAAGCTGGTCGCCGACGGCGTGGCGCTTGCCGAAGTCGTCAAGGCGGCCGACGAGCTGCGCGCGATCCAGGGCGATCTTTTGAAAGCCAGCACGGCAATCGACAACCAGACCAGCAAGATCAATCAGGCCCTGGGCGCGGCACGGACCGACCAAAGCGAGAAGACGGCGGCGGCCGTGCAGCAGACGCGGCTGCTGGTCATCGCGACGGCGGCCGGCGCTCTCGTTCTGGGCGCGGCACTGGCCTGGTTGATCGGCATAAGCGTGTCCGGCCCGATTCACCGCATGACCGCCCGCATGCAATCGCTCGCGGAGGGGCAGCTCGATGAGGCGATACCGGACGGAAACTCGCGGGACGAGATCGGCCGGATGTCGCGCGCCGTCGAAGTGTTTCGCGAAAATGCCCAGACCGTCCGCCGAATGGAGCTGGAATCCGCGGCCCAGCGTGAGACCGCCAATGTGGAGCGCGCGCGGATGATGTCCGACCTCGCCGATCGCTTCGACCGCGGCATGAAGGGCGTGATCGGCGGCGTCGGCGATCGCGCCGACGAGATCAGCCAGAGCGCGCAGGCGCTGGCACGGGTCGCCGAACGCGGCCGAGGGCTGGCGGAGGCCGTCGCGGCCCGCGCCGGACAGGCGTCGCAGAGTGTTCAGAACGTCGCCGCCGCGACCCAGCAGCTCTCCGCGTCGATCAGCGAAATATCAAACCATGTTTCGCGCTCCGTGCTGATATCGACACGGGCGACCAACGAGACGCAGCACACATCCGGCCTGATGGGAGGCCTGTCTGAGGCCGTCGAGAAGATCGGGACCATCGTCCAGCTGATTCAGGCGATCGCCAGCCAGACCAATCTGCTGGCACTGAACGCCACCATCGAGGCGGCGCGGGCCGGCGATTCCGGCAGGGGATTTGCCGTCGTCGCCAGCGAAGTTAAGAGCCTAGCAAACCAGACCGCCCAGGCAACCGAGCAGATCGCCAGTCAGATCGCGACGATCCAGAATGCCACCGGCCTGTCGGTTGCGGCGATCGATCAGTTCGGTCAGACCGTGGCGGAACTGACGGAAATCGCCACCGTGATCGCCTCGGCGATCGAACAGCAAGGTGCCGCGACCGGCGAGATCGCCAGGAATGTCGAGGTGGCCGCAAGTGGCACGGCAGCGGTCACGCAGGAGATCGGAGAGGTCCGCGCGGTTGCCGGCGAGACCGATGCCGGCGCCGAAGCCGCGCTGGCAGCCGCGGCCTCGCTGCAGCAGCAGACCATCTCGCTCAAGACCAATGTCGACGATTTTCTGAGCACGGTCCGCGACGCGGCTTGATCGACGGGTGTTAATCACCTCTCCCCGCTTGCGAGGTGAGGAGGCCCCTACTTCGCGCCGACATATTTCCGCCAATTGTGCGCTTCCTTGAATCTCAACACCTCGCGCGCCTTCTTGTTGGACAACGGCGCCTCGAACTCGCCGAGTTCGCGGGTGATCGGAACGCCGGGCGAATAGCGGCCGAGAAACTCGCGGGTCGGCGTGTTGGCGGTGATGGTGTCGTTGACGGCGTTGAAGACCTGGAAGCCGAGGCCGTCCTTTTGAATCGCCAGATGCACGATCTCGCCGAGGTCGCGCGCATCGATATAGCTCCACGCGTTGCGCTTTCGCGACGGCGGGTCGGCGAGAAAGCCGGGAAACCGGTCATATTCGTGAGGCTCGATCACATTGCCGATCCGCAAGGCATAGATGTCGATGCCGTAGCGCATCGCAAAAGCGCGCGCGGTCTTCTCGTTGACCACCTTGGAAAGTCCATAACTGTCCATCGGATCGACGTCATAGCCCTCCTCGAGCGGGAAGCTGTGAAAATCCTTGTCGCCTTCCGCAAAACAGACGCCGTAGGTGGTTTCGCTCGACGCGATCACGATCTTGCGGACGCCGAGTTTCGCGGCCGCCTCGATGACATTGTAGGTGCTGACGGTGTTCTTGCGAAACGTCTCGTTGTCCGGTTCGACCATCACGCGAGGAATGGCGGCGAAATGCACCACCGCATCCGGCG
>JAQGJF010001121.1 GCA_028290765.1 Tardiphaga sp. | reverse complement strand
CCGGTGACGCTGATCCATCTGATGGATCGCCTGATGGAGCGCCAGCTCGATGCGCCGGCGGCGGCATTGCTCAAAACGCTGGTCGAACGCAAGGGCATTGAGATCGTGCTCAATGCCAATACCGCGCGAATCCATGGCGAGACCCGCGTCGAAGGCCTGGAGTTGACCGATGGGCGCATGATCGATGCCGACGCGGTGATTTTCGCTGCAGGGATCCGCCCGAACGTCGCCTTGGCGCGTGACGCCGGCGTGCCCGTTAATCGCGGCATCGTCGTCGACGACCATCTTGAAACCGGGATGCCGGACATCTTCGCGCTCGGCGAATGCGCCGAGCATCGCGGCACCTGCTACGGCCTGGTCGAGCCGGCCTATGAACAGGCGCGGATTCTGGCGCGGCATCTCGCCGGCGCCGCCGCGTCCTATGCCGGCAGCGTGGTCGCCACCAATCTCAAGGTTTCCGGCGTCAGCGTATTTTCGGCGGGCGATTTTGTCGCCGCCGACGGTAGCGAAACCATTGTCCTGAATGACGTCAGGCGCGGCACCTACAAGAAACTCGTGATCGCCGACGGCCGGCTCACCGGCGCGGTGCTGGTCGGCGATACCCAGGACGCGCTGTGGTATCTTGAACTGATCCGCGGCCAGGCGCCGATTGCGGCCATACGCGACGACATGATGTTCGGCCGCTCGCTGGCGACCCGCGCAGAGGCGGCATGACCGTCGTCGATCCAGCGCTGCGCACCACCCGCACCACATGTCCTTATTGCGGCGTCGGTTGCGGCGTGCTCGCGACGCCGGACGGCGGTGGCGGAGCGGCCATAGCCGGCGATCCGGAGCATCCGGCGAATTTCGGCCGGCTGTGCTCGAAAGGTTCCGCGCTCGGCGAAACGCTGGGCCTGACCGGCCGGCTGCTCGATCCGATGATCCGCGGCGACAATGGCACGATGGGGCGGGTCGCCTGGACCGACGCGCTCGACCATGTCGCGCAACGCCTGCAGCACATCATTGACCGCGACGGCCCCGACGCGGTGGCGTTTTATCTCTCGGGGCAGCTCTTGACCGAGGACTATTACGTCGCCAACAAGCTGATGAAGGGATTCATCGGCAGCGCCAATGTCGATACCAATTCGCGGCTCTGCATGGCGTCGTCGGTCGCCGGGCATCGCCGCGCCTTCGGCGCGGATACGGTGCCGGGCTGCTACGAGGATCTCGACGAGGGCGACCTGCTGGTGCTGATCGGCTCCAACGCGGCCTGGTGCCATCCGGTGCTGTTTCAGCGCATGCTGGCCAACAAGCAGAAGCGCGGCGCGCGCATCGTCGTGATCGATCCGCGCCGGACCGATACCGCAGGCGACGCCGACCTGTTCCTGGGATTGAAGCCCGGCACCGATACCGTGCTGTTCAGTGGATTGCTGGTGCATCTGGTCGAGAGCGGCGCGCTCGATCACCAATATATCGTCCAGCACACTTCCGGCTTCGAGGAGGCGCTGGTTCGTGCCCGGAGCATCGCCGGGAGTGTCGCGGCAACCGCGCTGGCGACCGGCCTTACCGAGACCGACGTCGCGGCGTTCTTCCAGATGTTCCGCCACACGCCCCGCGTGGTCACATTGTATTCGCAGGGCGTCAACCAGTCGGCGCAAGGCACCGACAAGGTCAACGCCATCATCAATTGCCACCTGGCCACCGGACGGATCGGCAAGATCGGAGCTTCGCCGTTCTCGCTGACCGGGCAGCCGAACGCGATGGGCGGCCGCGAAGTGGGCGGTCTCGCCAATCAGCTCGCCGCCCATATGGGGTTCACGCCGCCGGATATCGACCGCGTCCGTCGGTTCTGGAAAGCGCGGCGCATCGCCACCCATGAGGGGCTCAAGGCGGTGCAGATGTTCGAGGCGATCGAGCGCGGCGAGATCAAGGCCCTGTGGGTGATGGGGACCAATCCGGCGGTGTCGCTGCCGGACGCCGACGCGGCGCGCGCAGCACTTGGCAAGCTCGACCTGCTCGTCGTCTCCGAGAATGTGCGTTCCAACGACACCGTCAATGCCGGCGCGCATGTGTTGCTGCCGGCGCAAGCGTGGGGCGAGAAATCCGGCACGGTGACCAATTCGGAACGGCGGATCTCGCGACAGCGCGCCTTCCTTGACCCGCCCGGCGAGACCAGGCCGGATTGGTGGATCGTCAGCGAGGTGGCGAAGCGGCTCGGATTCGGTGCGGCATTCGATTTCAACTCGGCGGCCGACGTGTTTCGCGAACATGCCGCTCTGTCGGCGTTCGAGAACGGCGGCAGCCGCGATTTCGATATCGGCGCCTTCGAGCAGCAGTCGGACGCGGCCTTCGACACCATGACGCCCTTCCTGTGGCCGGCGCGCCAAAGCGACGCCGAGCCTCAGCCGCGTTTCTTTGCCGAGGGCGGATTCTTCTCTCATGATCGCCGCGCTCGTTTCATTGCGCCCGAAATCCCTGCCTTGCGCAGCGAGACCACCGCGGCGCGGCCGCTGCGGCTCAATACCGGGCGCATCCGCGATCAGTGGCACACCATGACGCGAACCGGCGCCAGCCCGCGCCTCGGGCAGCATTTGCCGGAGCCGTTTGTCGAGATTCACCCTGACGACGCCATCCAGTCCGGCGTCAGCGATGCGGGTTTTGCGCGGGTCGTCACCGACTACGGACAATGCGTTCTAAAAGTCGTCGTGAGCGATCGGCAGCAGCGTGGCATGCTGTTCGCGCCCATCCACTGGAGCGGCCAGACGGCGTCCTCTGCGCGGGTCGGCGCATTGGTGGCCCCGTTCACGGATGCGTTTTCCGGCCAGCCCGAAAACAAGGCGACGCCGGCGGCGATCACGCCATACGCTTATGCGCAGCGCGGCTTCGTGCTGTCGCGCGTGCCGTTGGATCTGCCGGAGAATGCCTGGTGGGCGCGCGTGGCGGTCACCGGCGGTTTTGGCTATCTGCTCGCCGACAATGCCGATCCGGCGCATTGGCGGTCATGGCTGCAATCGTTCGAGGGCAGCGATGTCGCCGAATATGAAGACGCCGGCAACGGCGTTTATCGCGCGGCGACGTTCGTCGACGACCGGCTCGAGACGTGCCTGTTTATCGGGCCTTCCGAGGCCGCGATCGAATGGGATGCGGTCAAGGAGATGTTCGCGCTGGGCACGTTGACCGACGATCAGCGCAGGATGCTGCTGTCGGGCCGGTCGATGAACGGGATGGCCAATGCCGGCCCGATCGTCTGCGCCTGCTTTGGCGTCGGACGCGGAACGATCTGCGACGCCATCGCGGCCGGCGCCGGCTCGGCGGCGGAGATCGGCGCGCGATTGAAGGCCGGCACCAATTGCGGCTCGTGCATTCCGGAATTGACGCGGTTGATCGCGCAGGCGGGGGCAGGCGGTGCCGATGATGAGCAGCGGCGATTGGCGGTTGCGAATTAGCGTCATCGTCACGGAACCGCGATCGAACAGCAACTTCATGCAATTGATTTAAGTTACAATTTCAGGTAGAAACGCGCTGCTTTGGCGATAACGAAAGCCGCGGCGCCGTATCCCGTTTTCGAGCACCTGCTTTTCCAGCATCTGGCTTGGGACGTTGCGGGCCCCGAAGGGGAGGCCTCCATGAAGAAGTGGCTACCGATTTCCGCTTTTGTGCTGACCGCCGCGATACTGACTGTGCCGGCACGGCCCGTCGCCCAGACCCGGTACGTTCCGCAACCCCAGTTCTGCGCCAACGGATCCAATGCGCTGTGCGCGGTGCTTCCAGGTTACATCGGACCCGACCCGAGGCTCGGGGGAAAACGATTCGATTACCAGGCGCTCTCGGGTCCGCTGCCGACCAAGGCCTCCGATGACCTGCAGACGCCGTTCGACAACATGGCGTGGCAGATGTTCGTGGCGCTCAACTGGGTGGTCGACGCCGGCGATCAGATACCGGCTACCGGACTGACCGCACCCGGCCGGCGCGTCTGGCAGACCTATCGCAAGGTCAGTGAGGTGTTCGGGGATTCGCCGGTCCGGGCGCGTTGCACCAACCCGCTGGCGCTGCCGGTTTTCTACATTGGCTCGAACGGCCAAGGCAAACCAATACCGAATAACGAAGAGTACTTCCAAGCCTCGACCAACCTGCCGCTAATCGACATCAACGGCAACTGGACGATCTTCGAGCGGCGTGTCAACGACATCGAGGCGAGCTATATCCTGAGCCCCAACGGGCAATCGTCGCAAACGCTGACGACCATCCCCGGACAGAGCACCTTCATCACCCAGAATCCGGGCGGGGTGCAGTTCACGTCGTCGGCCACCACGCCCGACGGCGGCAACGGCTCGATCGAGATCAAGGCGGCCTGGCGCATCATCGATCGGGCCTCCGGTGACGATCCGTCGCGTTATTACACGCAGAATGCGTTGCTCGCGGTGCCCGGGGACCTGGTGCGCGGCGGCCGCCCGTTCTGCTCGGACGTGACGCTGGGCCTGGTGGGAATGCACATCATCCAGCGCAATCCGGAGAATCCGAACGCCACGGTGCTGTTTCCGCAATGGATCTGGGCCACTTTCGAGCATGTCGATAATGCGCCGAAGGCGCAGGCGCCGTGCAACGTCGGCAATGGCTGCGGCACCGACCCCAAGACCAACTGGATCAATCAGGCGAGTTGCGGGGCGGCCGCGCCTTCCAGATCGGTGCGCTATTCGTTCTTCAGGCCGAATTCGGATATTCAGGGTACCAATATCGCACCCGTGGCCCTGTTGCAGGAGGGCGCCGACAAAACCCAACCGCAATTCCGGTTCAGGACGCAATACCCGTGGAATCCGCGGCCGCCCTACGCCCGCGGCGCGACCAGCGCGGCGACCGCGATGCCGCAGGCGGTTCGCTGCTGGGAGATCTACCCGACCACCGACCAGCTCAATACGCAGTGGCAAAAGGTGCTTGGCGGCGTCAACAGCGTGTTCAGGAACTACGTGCTGATCGGCACGCAATGGGGGGCTTCGTCACAACCCCTACCCGGCAATCCGGTGCCGACCAACGCCGTGCCTGGCATGCTTTCGAACATCACGCTGGAGACTTACATCCAGAATTACACCGGCAGCAATCCGGACCTGCCGGGTCCCGGCTCCTGCGTCGGCTGCCACAGCTTCGCGACGCTGCCGGCCGACAACAAGACATCGGCAAATTTCAGCTTCCTGCCGTTCCTGGCGCAGCCGGCCACAGCCCGCAGCAAGATCAAGACAGCGCAATGAGGTCGCGGCGACTCCGTGGGTAGGGAGCGTCGCATGCGGAAAGCCTTCGGCAGGTGTACGGGGCTGCATGTGGACGATGATCTGCGGCCACAGCGCGTCGAGCAGGCCGAGCCAATTGAACAGCAGGAACAGCGGAATGAGATAGGACAGGACGGGCGATCGGAATCACTGTCGCCGCGCTATGCGCGCGCATGCGGGCGAGGCCATAGCCCGCCCGCACGGCGACCAGGAGCGCGATCAGCGTCGCCGGGCCCGTTATCGCCGCTTAGCCCGTACCGACCGTGAAGGTTGCGCTTCCTTGCGAAGATCCATCGTTGGTCACGTCGATCGCCAAACTCGTGTTGTTGGTGATCGGTGGGTTGCTGTTGTTTTCGTAGATACTGCTGCCTGCGAACTCCGCACTGTTGCTGCTGAATGACATCGTCATATTCACATGCAGAAGTGGATCGAACCCGTCGCAGAAGAAATGCATGTTGACGTTGGTCGGGCTTGCGATACCCGCCATCATATATAGCGCTGTCGGGTTGACACTGGCATGGTCCGATTGCTTGAACGGCTGGCTCGTCGTTCTCGCAGCGATCGACGTTGGCCAAACGCCGTCGAGATTCCGGCTGTTGGTCGTATCCAAATTCAGATCATAGGCGCTGTTGTTGACGATCGTAAAAGTCTCGACATACATGATGGGCTCCGTTGGATGGTGGGATCAAAAAACGGTTGATTTTCAAAACGCAGATGATGCTGCAAATCGGAGTGCGGTGACGTTCGCGACCAGGATCGTCACGGACGAAGACTAACCGGCAGGCGTTGATGATTGTAGTGCAATAAACTGCTATCTGTAATTGTATTGTCGAATACCCGTCATCAGGCAGGTGAATAGCCGAGGCCGGGGCGGGTTATATTTTGCCGTCACCGGCGATGCGCAGCATTTCGATGCAGGGCCCGGGTGGTTGACGGAAATAAGCTCGGCGGACTTTGGCTTCGACGCCGCGGGCCGTTCGGATCGACCCGCCGGTCAGAACCCGATAACACTTCTCGCAGGAGGCCTCAGGCGCCAGCCACTTCAAGGATTGCCGAGAAAGCTGTTGTTGATCAGCGCGGCCGCGCCGCGATTCCAGGAATAACCCGCGCCCATGCGAAGATCGCTCTGCCGCGCGATGACCATGGCGCCGGTGCGGGCGTCGCGGATCCGGAACCACCGTGCATTCGGTTCGCCCGATCCGTGTCACGACGCCGACCAGGGATTGATCGGCGCCAAGTTTGAGCGCGATGGCGGCTTCGTAGCCGTTGCAGGCGCGCAGTGAACGCGATTTCACGCCCTCACCCTCGGCGCTGGAGACGTCGACAAGGCTATAGCGTCCGGATTGCGAGATGACCCGGCGCGCCTCGCTGGTGGCGCGATCCAGCTGCGCGAGGCCGGCGGCGGCATCGCCCGCGATCCCGCCGCCGGCGCTGAAATCGTCGAGTTCGAAATCGAATACCGCGATCCTGACCAGAGACGGATCGGCAAAGGCCGAAGGCGGGCCGCCCGATGCCAAGGCGGCAATGGCGGCGGCGAGCAGCCGGCAACTAGAAGAGAAGGTTCGCTTTTTCATGGGAGCGGCTCCATCTTTTCAGATTTGACGAGCGTGTCGCCCGCGCCGCTCACGAGGCCGGCAGCGTTGCGATTTCGTTGAAGATGAAGGTTTCGGCCCGGCGCCAGGCTTCATCGGTGTCACCGCGAAAGGTGAAAAGCTTTTCGAGTACGACCCGCTCGGACCTCACATCGATCGCCTGGATCTTTGCCCATTGCACCAGTGTGCTCGTCTTTTGGAGGCCGCCGACCAGCACGACGTCAGCCCCGGCTTCCCGTGCCGCGACCACAAGTTCGTTGAGCGTCGCGTCCGCCACCGAGCATGGACCCTGGCGGCTTGTCGGGTTGATCAGCCGGAATTTGGCGGCCTCCCCGAGATTGAGCCTGAGCTCGTGCATGAAGGCGTCGAGCCGCGCTTGATGCTCCTGGCGCTGATCGCGCGCCTCGCCCGAGGTATCGACATAGTCGAAGTCGATCACCGCGATCACGGCGGCTCGCGCATTTTCAACGCTCTCCTCGGCCCTCCCACCAAAAGGCGCCAGCCAAAGGCAGCCGCCAGCGCGGGAACAAGTAAATGCAGCATGCCGCAAAATCCCGTTGTTTTGCCGTTATCATGCGCCGATATTCGAGCGAGGCGAAAGCGCGCGGGTCCCGGCGATGGCCGGGCAAATTGCCCGATCTTGGCTGTGGCCCTTCCAGCCTGCCGACGCCGGCTCTAAGTTACGGATCGCGCCGCCGCCCCTTGCAAAGGTGTTCGCCCATGCCCGCATCCAGGTTCGATCTCAAGCTTCGGCTCGCCTTGCGCGTCGCTGCTCTGGCGGCGTTCTGTTTTGTCGCTGCCGCGCTCTACGTTCTGTTTGACACCGACCGCGCGGCGCGGGCGCAGGCGGACCGGATTGCTGAGGTGGTCGCAAAGGATCTCTCGCTGCAGCAGGGCCAAATGTATTGGATCAGGGGCGCGCCGGTTCAGTTTCCCGATCTGCAACGGATCGCGACGGCGATCATGGCGCCCGGCCTGTGCATCGCCTATCGGGCCCCGAATGGCGACATTCTGCAGCGTCTGTGCGGCGGTGCGGCGCCGGGCGACGCCGCGGCGCCAAAACTGTTCGCAGAGCTCTACCAGAGCCTTTTCGGCATGGGCCGCGAGTCGGTGCATCCCGTCGTCTTCCGCGATGCGGCGCAGGGCGAGGCCGTGGCCTCGATCGACCGGCAAAGCCTGATCGGACAAAGCTGGCGCGAGACCAGCCGCCTGCTCGCCATCATGGCCGTCGTCCTTGCCGGGCTTTGCGTGATGGTTTACGCGGTGCTGGCGAGGGCCTTGCGGCCGACACGGATGATCCGCGCCGGCCTCGAGCGGCTTGCCACCGGCGATCTCAGCGTTCGTCTGCCGCCGTTCGACCTTGCCGAACTGTCGGCGGTAGGCCAGGTGTTCAACAACCTGGCCTCCGGTCTCGAGACCGCGCTGGCACAGCGCAGCGCGCTGACACGGCGGCTGATCGCAGTGCAGGACGAGGAACGCCAGCATTTGGCGCGCGAGCTGCATGACGAATTCGGTCAGTGCCTCGCCGCGATCGGCGCGCTCGCGGCGTCCGCCGGCCACACCGCGCGGCAGCAATGTCCGGCCGTGCTCAGCGAATGCCAGAGCATCGCCCGCACCGCTGGCCACATGATGGACGTGCTGCGCGGCGCGCTGCTGCGGCTGCGGCCGCCGGATGTCGATGAACTCGGCCTCGCCGCCAGCCTTGAGGGCCTGGTTGCCGGCTGGAATACCCGATGCGGCGGCCACACCCGCTTCGTCATCGAGTTGTCCGGCGCAGTCGATGCGCTGCCGCGGGATTTCGCGGCGAGCCTCTACCGGGTGGCGCAGGAAGCCATCACCAATGCCGCGAAACATGCGCAGGCGTCGCGGGTCACGCTTCGCCTGCGCATGCGGGATGCCGCTGACGCCGACCA
>JAQGJF010001113.1 GCA_028290765.1 Tardiphaga sp. | reverse complement strand
CTGGTTGATGTCCTGCGCCAGTCCGCACATCACCGAAGCGATGGTAAAGCCGGCAGAGCAGACGATGAATATCTTCTTGCGGCCGAAGCGGTTGGCGATCCAGCCGACCGGGGCGGTCATGATCGCGGCGGCGACGATGTAGGAGGTCAGCACCCAGTTGACCTGGTCCTGCGACGCCGACAGCGTGCCCTGCATATAGGGCAGCGCGACGTTGGCGATCGTGGTGTCGAGCGCCTGCATGATGGTGGCGGTCATGGCGCAGATCGTCACCATGTTCCGGCGCAGGCCGGGTACCGCAGCGGAGGTTGCCGTCATGGCCGACATTCAGTCTAGTCCTGCTTCCCGGCAGCCGCCGACATGCCGAGCAGCGCCAGCAGCGAACGGTGGTGTCTGGTGTAGATCGAGGTGTAGGAGCTCGTGCAGGCCTTGAGCTTGCGCACGGCCGGATCATCATGATCGAGATAGATGCGCACCGGCACGCGCTGCACCACCTTGACGAAATTGCCGGTGGCGTTCTGCGGCGGCAGGATGGCGAATTGCGCGCCGGTGCCGGGGCTCAGTGAGCCGACGGGGCCCTTGAAGACGTGGTCGGGGAACGCGTCGACATCGATGGCGACGGACTGGCCGACGGCGATATAGGTAAAGTCGGATTCCTTGAGGTTGGCGTCGACCCAGGGTTTGGCGTCGTCGATCACGGTCAGGATCGGCGTGCCGGCGGCGACGAAGCGGCCGAGCTGGATGTTGTCGACCTGGGTCGCGGTGCCGCCGATCGGCGCCTTCAGCACGGTGTGGTCGAGGTTGCGCTGGGCCTGGTCCAGCGCCGCCTTGGCCTGCGCATAGGGCGGGAACTCCTCCAGCGGCAAATCGGGATTGCCGAGCAACTGGTTCTTCGAGGTCGCGATCTGCTGCTTGAGCAGTTCGAGCTGGGCGCGCGCGGTGACTAGCGAGGTCGCCGAATTGTCGAGGTCGAGCTGCGAGCCGGCATTGCTCTTGACCAGCGACGATTTGCGATCGACGTCGCGCTGCTTCAGGTCGACGCCCTGCTGGGCGAGTTCACCCATCTGGCCGTAGATTTTGACGTTGCTGACGAGGTTGTCGTAATTGGTTCGGGCCGTGTCGAGCGTCGCCTTGGCCTGCTGTAGCGCGAGGCGGAACGGCACCGGATCGATCTCGAACAGCACGTCGCCCTGATTGACGTGGGCGCCCTCGCGCACCACGATCTTCTCGACCTTGCCGGAAATATCCGGCGTGATCAGGACTTTCTGCGCGCCGACATAGGCGTCGTCGGTGGTGACGTAGCGGCCGCCGCTCAGATAGAACGCGACGCCGCCGACCAGCGCGATGATCGGAAGCACGACCAGCAGCAGGGTGCGGCGGTGACGGCGCAGTCTGCCCATCAGCGTCTGTTTCGATGAAGTTGCCGATCCCGCCGGCTTGTCCGGATTGCCCTTCTGGTCGGGCGGGAATTTCAGCACGGGTTCAGCCATAGTGAGGTTCCTTGAATTTGGTGATCTTTGGTGACTGTCCGGCGCTCGCAAGCGCCTCGCGGACGTTGTCCTTGATGGATTCGAGGTCATCGACCAGGCGATGGGTGTCGGCATTGCTCAGCCCGGCCAGCGCGGCCTGCGTGATCTCGCCGCGCAGCACCGCGAGCTTGGCCATCAGCGGCCGTGCCGCCTTGGTCAGATACAGCCGGTTGACGCGGCGATCGGTGTCGTCGCTGCGCCGTTCGATCAGATCGGCCTCGCATAATTTGTCGATCAGCCGGGTCAGGGTGATCGGCTGCATTTCCATGAGGTCGGCGATTTCGGTCTGCTTCAGCCCTTCAGTGCGTTCCAGCTTGGCGAGCACTGCCCATTGGGCGCGGGTCAGGCCATAGCGGCGCGCCTGCTTGTCGGCATACAGCCGCAGCATCCGCTGCACCTCGAACAGCGCGAACAGAAAATCGACATTGATCTCCCCGGTTCGGGGCATCGGCCACTCCATAAGCTTCCAATATAATAAGCTTGCTTATGAATATGACATGGCAGGATTATGGAATGCTGCTCTGCGGGATGGGCATGGCTATCCTAATGGAATGTTAAGTTCCCGAAATCGGAACCGGAGGCGGGGCCTCAAGCCCACTCCACCCCGGACTCGGCGGCGAGGTCGATCGAGCTCTGCTGGCCGATATCGTCGAAATGCTGGTCGAGAAATTTTCGCGCCGCGCGTACCCCGGCGCGATGCAGCAGTTCGAAAAAATCGAAATCGGTCTTCATCTTGCTGCGGCTGGTCAAATGATTGCCGAGCGGGCCGAGATCGATGCGATGGACATTGAGCCGGCGGTATTGATTCTCGCCGTTGCCGTGGGGCAATTGCCCGTCGTCGATCAGTTGGTTGACGAAATCCATGGCGCGCAGTTCGGAAATCAAGGCCGAGTTGAAGGTGATCTCGTTCAGCCGGTTGATGATTTCGGACGAGGTCTTCGGCGTCGTGGTTCGCGCCACCGGATTGATCTGCACCACCAGCACGTCTTCGGCTTCGGTGGTTTGCAGAAACGGAAATATCGCCGGGTTGCCCATATAGCCGCCGTCCCAATAGGGCACCTCGTCGATCTCGACCGCCTGGAACAGGAACGGCAGCGCCGCCGACGCCATCACCACGTCGGCGGTGATCTTTTCGCGCCCAAAAATCCGCAACCGCCCGGTGTGAACATTGGTGGCGGAGACGAACAGCGCCAGCTCGCTGTCGCGCAGCGAATCGAAATCGACGAAGCGTTCGATCAGGCCCTTGAGCGGATTGATGTTGAGCGGGTTGAGTTCGTAGGGCGAGAAATAATGCGACATCGCCTCGAACCAGTTCTGGATCGGCGTGGTGGCAAACGGCATCAGCGTGAACAGCCGGTCCGCCACCGCGCGCTGCATCGGCGGCAGGTCGCCGCCGGCGCTGGCCGCGCGCCAGAAATCCGCGAGGCGCTTGCGGGCTTCCTCCGGCCCGCCGCGCGCCAGACCGTCGGCGACCATCACGGCGTTGATCGCGCCGGCCGAAGCGCCCGATATCCCGGTGATCTGCAGCCGCCCGTCCGCTAGCAAATGATCGAGCACGCCCCATGTAAAGGCTCCGTGCGCGCCGCCGCCCTGCAGCGCGAGGTTGACCTTCTTCGCGGCATTGGGGCGGGCTTTCGCCGCCCCAGTGCTGCTCCAGTTGGTGAGCGTGTCGAGGTAGGATTTGAGATGCGTTGCCAATTGAATGTCTCTCTGCCGAGGCCGTGTCCAGATCCGGACGGGAGTCCGTCACCGAGGTGATCTTCAACCTTTTCAGGGATTTGGGGCTTTTATGCTGCAGTGCAACACACGATGCCGCGAGGTCGAATTTAAATCTTGGATGGTGCTGAAAAGACGGGCGAAATCGGATTAACCCAGTTACATGGTTGTTCAATGACAGCGACGAAACCGACTTTCCCCGCACCCGACCACGACCATGATCGCTGTGCCGTGGACGCGATTCACCATGCCGAGCTTGTGTGCGAAGGCCGGGCGCAGAAATTCACGCCGATCCGGCGCCAGGTGCTGCAGGCGCTTTTGTCCAGCCATCGCCTGCTCGGCGCCTATGAAGTGATCGATGAACTCGCGAAATCAATGCCGCGTCCGGCGCCGATCACGGTGTATCGCGCGCTCGATTTCTTGATGGAGAATGGTCTGGTCCATCGCATCGAAAGCCGCAATGCGTTCCTGGCCTGCGCGCATGATCATGACGCCACCGCGATGGTGGCCTTCCTGATCTGCGACCGCTGCGGCTCGGTCGGCGAAGTGCCGGCGACGCCGGTTGCGCAGAGCCTCAACGAAGCCGCGCGCTCGACCGGCTTTGTGCCGAAACTGTCGGTCGTCGAAATCACCGGCACCTGCGCGCATTGCCAGGCCAGATAATCACGTCAGGTAATCACGTCGGGTAATCACCTCGGCCGCTATTTGCCGTCCAGGAATTGCAGCACGGTGAAATTGAATTGCCCGGGATCCTGCAGGAAGGCGAAGTGGCTTGCATTGGGCAGGATCACCAGCTTCGCGTGCGGGATCGTCGCCGCCATATATTCGGTGTGCTCGCGCTTGATCGCTTCGTCATGGTCGCCGTCGACGATGAGGACCGGCCGATCGATCGCCTTGAGCTGCGCGTCGCTCCAGTTCGGCTGCTCGGCCCACATCTTGCCGATTTGATCGACGAAGGCGTCGTATTGCTTCGGGGTGGTCGAATGGGTCTCGTATTCGTGACGGGCGCGCTCGATAAAGGCGGCAAAGGTCGGGTTCTTGTCGAAACCGTCCTTGACGCCCGACGGCACCGTATTGGCCGCGAAGGCGAAGATCTTGCCGACCCGCTCCTTGTGGCGCATCGCGAGGTCGATGCCGAGAATGGCGCCGTCGCTCCAGCCGACGATGTCGGCGCGGGCGATCTTCAGATGGTCCATCAGCGCCACCACGTCGTCGGCCATCAGGTCGTAACCGTAAGCTCGCCCGGGGTCCCGCGTGCTGCGGCCATGGCCGCGGCTGTCCATCAGGATGACGGTGTGTTGCGCCGCCAGGGCCGGCACCTGGTTGCCCCAATAGTCGGTGTTGGCGAGGCCGCCATGCAGCAGGATCACCGGGGTGCCTCGACCCAAGTTTTGGCCGTAGACCGCATAATGGATAGTGACGCCGTTGACCTTGGCCTCGCCGCCGCGATCGGTGGCGATCGGTGCCGGCGTCGGTGGCAAGGTTTCCCACCGCTCCGCGGCCAGCGCCGGGTGAACCACCATGGCGATGAGAAATGGCAGCAGGAACCTGCGCATGGGTGTCTCCCCGAAATGGCATGACCAATTTGAAACCGCAAAGCTCGCGGGGAAATACGGTGCAACCGTGTTATGGCTGCCACTAATCGGTTACAGATGAAATCGATCGTCTGTTTCGCCCCGAAGAGTCTGTTTCACCCCCCATCATTCACCACCGAACAACAACACGGCGGCAAGCCGGCATTGAGGCTCCATGTCTTCGGAATATCCATGTCATCGGACCAATTGATTGTCACCCCGGCGGGTCGTCCGCTTACCGCCGGCGCCATTGCCCTGATGTTGATGCTCTGCCTGACCTGGGCCTTCAACCAGATCGCGATCAAGCTCGTGATGCAGGATATTCCGCCCAACCTGCAGGCGATGATCCGGTCGGGTATCGCGCTCCTGGTGATCGTGCTGGTGGCGCGGCTGCGCGGCACCGACCTGTTCGCGCGCGACGGCACCTTGCGGGCCGGCCTGTTCGCCGGCGTGCTGTTCGGCTTCGAATTCTTCCTGATCTATCGCGGCCTGCAGCTCACC
>JAQGJF010001104.1 GCA_028290765.1 Tardiphaga sp. | reverse complement strand
TGCCGGCACCACGCCGCTGAATTTGCGTCACGACGCGCTGGTGGCGGCGGCGGCGACGGTTTCGTCGGTGCGCCGGGTGGCCGAGGGTCTTGCCGCCGAGGGACCGGATTATTTCGTCGCCACCGTCGGCATCCTGACGGTCGAGCCTTCGGCCTCGAATATCGTGCCGGGACGGTCGCGACTGATCGTCGATGCGCGAACCACCAACCCGGCGCTGACGAAACGCTTCGTCGAGGCGATCGACCGCGAAAGCCTGGCGCACGCCGCCGCCGCGCGCGTCACGCGGATAACCTTCGAAACCCTGTCCGACGGCGCGCCGGCCGCATGCGATCCGAATCTGCGATCCGCCTTGCGCGACGGCGCGCGCGATCTCGGCCTGAGCGAAGCCGATCTGCCGAGCGGCGCCGGTCACGACGCGGCGTTCATGAGCCGGATCTGTCCGTCCGCCATGGTGTTCGTGCCGTGCCGCGCCGGCAAGAGCCACACGCCGGAAGAATGGGCCGACCGCGAAGCCATCGCCGCCGGTGCGGCGGTGATCTATCAGGCGGTCAAGGCGATCGATGGGTCGCTGGCGCGGAAGGGGTAGGGTTCGCCGTCATGGTCGCCTTATTCCGCGCTGCCATGCTCCGATAATTTCCGCCGCAACGAATTGACCAGCCCACGTTCCGGCTCGCTCAACGTCCGCTCGCCGGAATAGATCACGAACAGCCGCCGCGATATCACCGGATCGACGATCGGGTGCGCGACCAGATCGCCGGAGGCGATTTCCGGGGCGACCGCGGACGGCGGCAGCACGGTGCAGACCGGCAGCCGCGCCAGGACGCCGACCGCCATCGGCAGCGAATCGATCTCCAGATAGGGCTGGATTTTCAGGCCACGTTCCTCCGCCGCGCTCTCGAGCAACTGGCGCAGCCCGAAGCGATTGGTCGGCAGCGCCAGCTTCAAGAGCATCAGGTCCGCGAGACTCACCGGGCCGGGCGGCAGCAGGCGATGTTTGGCATGCACGATCGCGGCGAGGCCTTCCGAAGATCCGAGCGGCAGCCGTGGCATATGCGGCAGTACGGTTTCGACGATCGCGACACCCACGAGGCCACGCATCACCCAGTCCTGCAGCGTGCTGTTCGGCGCTTCCTGGATCACCAGTTTCAACGCGGGATGGCGCGCCTGAACGTCGACGATGGCTTCGGTAATGCGATTGACGAGGAAGCCGTGCTGGTTGACCGATGGAAGAATTCCGACCGCAATGCGCCGGCTCTGCGGTGGTGCCGCACCGGCGTCGCTGCTGGAGAGACGGCGGAAGCCCTGCTCGATCAGCGTGGCGATGGTGGCCAGGCGTTCGCCCCTGGTGGTCGGGATGACGCCGTCGCCGTGCCGTTCGAACAGTGCGCCGCCGAGCGACGCTTCGAGCTTGTGCAATTGTTCGCTGAGCGCCGGCTGGCTGATGCGCGAACCGCGCGCCGCGGCGGATATGCGCCGGAGCCGACAGGTCATGTTGAAATATTGAATCTGCCGCAAGGTGATGACCGGGCGTTCGACCGGTGAACGATCCCCAATTCCGAGCGCTCCCTTCAGATGGCGTATGAATAAATTCGTCACGGCGTTGGGCTCCGCCGCGCGCGCGACGATGTTCATCGCCAGCGGCTTATTCGGGGCCACCACCGCGATATTGGACAGGCCAAGCCGCGGCGAGATCAAGCTCCGCGGCACGAACAATGCGGCGTCGGGATAGTCGTCGATCAGGCGCGGCAGGTCGCCCGGGTGGTCGTTGAGAAAGCGCACCCCACTGATTTTGTGCTGGCTGAAATAGCGGTCGGCCTGTTCCGTCAGCGGCGGCGACAGTAGCGGCACGACGATGCGACCTGCGATCAGGTCGGCGGCATCAGGCGGGTTTTGCGTACCGGCCGGCAGCCGGCAGGCAAAGACCCACGGATCGGAGAGCAAGGTGGTGGCGTGTTTGGACTTGCGCTGGCTGGTGTCGCCGAGGCCGATGGCTAGATAGCTGCGCTCGGGCGAGGTCCAATCTTCCGCCAGGGCCGCGATGTGGGGAAGATCCTTGTCGTCGGTCCACGCCGGGTCGACAAAGATATCCGCGCGTTCGGCGCCCGTAGTGTCGATGGCGCGGCGCAACGCCTTGCTGATGCCGCCGATCGTAAAACTCAGCCTGATGTCGATGGTCAGCTGCTTGAGCCTGGTCTTGGGCGGTGCGGCGACGAAACGCCGGGCAAACTGCTCCGCCATCAGCAGCGGCTCCGCGGCGCGCATCAGGCTGCGCGCCGCGTCGGTCGGATAGAGATTATTGTTGATGCGCCGAAACAAAGTCAGGCCGAGATCCTCGCCCAGCGTCTTGATGGTGGTGCTGAGCGTCGAAATCGCGATATCGAGATCGCCGGCGGCCTGGGCAAAGCTGCCGGATCGGCAGGCGGTGATGAAGTAGGCCAGGGTGCGGAGTTCGACCATCGTTTCTCGCCGGTTTGGCGCAGCATAGCCTCCGATCGGGGCGGCGTCATCCGGTCCTTCGTTTTTACCTATGCCCTGGTTCGCGGGATAGGCCGATGGACCCGGGCGCGATGGCCGATATGATCGTAAGCGGATCAGCGGCGATCTGACGACGAATTCGATGCTGACGCCGTTCATGGGTGCTGTGGGGTGGATTGACGTGCAGGCGAAGAACGCCATGGACCGCGAGGCGACGCATTCCCAGTCGATGCGGGCGTTCCTGTCCGGCCTCGAAGCTTCAGGCGACCTCGTCAGCATCTCGCAGCCGGTAAGCCTGGATTATGAGATCGCCGGCTGCCTCGGCGAGATCGATGACGGGCCGGCGTTGCGCTTCTCCCAGGTCGAGACGCGTAGCGGTATTCACGCGATGCCGATCGTGGGCAATCTGCTCAATTCGCTGCCTCGCTTTGCCATGGGATTGAGCAGTCCTCTCGATACATTGCAGGCCTCGCTGATTGCCGCGATCGAGAATCCGCTGCCGCATCGCCTGGTATCGTCGGCCCCCTGCCAGCAGGCAATCATCGCCGCGCCCTCGCTGGCTGACGAATTGCCGATTCCGCGCTTCTTCGAAAAGGAAGCCGGACCGTATATTACGGCCGGCGCGATCGTCGCCAAGGATCGCGTCAGCGGCCACACCAATCTGTCAATCGCCCGCTTGATGCCGCTCGGCGCCAACCGGGCTTTCGTCGGCATCGCGCCCAATCACCACCTCGCGGTGCTGGCGCGGGCGGCCCATGCGCGCGGCGAGAAGCTCGATATCGCGGTGTGCATCGGCAATCACCCGGCAGTGCTGGTGGCGGCATGCCTCTACCTCGGCCTCGGCGACGATGAACTCCCGATCGCCGGCGCGCTGCTGGGCGAGCCGCTCGAGGTGACGCGCTGCACGCAGTCGGATTTGCTGGTGCCGGCGCATTGCGAGTGCGTGCTGGAAGGAACGCTCGACGCCGGCGAACCTTTTACCGAAGGACCGGTGAGCGAGTTCCACGGCATGTATGAAGACTACGGCGCCGGCATCGTCGCGAGTTTCTCGGCTTTGACGCGACGTCGTGACGCGATGTTTCAGGTGGTGTTGCCGGGATATCATCCCGAGCATTGCCTGCTCGGTGGTGTCGCGATTGCCGCCGGATTGCTGCGCGCCATCCGTGGCGCGGTGCCGTCGGTTGCCGAAGTCGCCGTCGGTCTGGGCGGCGCCGGCCGTTTGCACGCGGTGGTGTCGTTGCGGGCGCCGCGGCCGGGCGAAGCGCGCAAGGCGATGTTCGCGGTGTGGGCGGCGGTCAATCTGATCAAGCAGGTGATCGTGGTCGACGACGACATCGATCCCTGGAACACCCAGCAGGTCGAATGGGCCAGCGCAACACGGGTGAAGCCGGACCGGGATTTTGTCATCATTCCGGCGGTGCGTGCGGATCGATCCGAGCCGATCGAGCAGGGCGGTACCATCACCAAGCTCGGCATCGATGCAACGCGTCATCCGGGCGACCGGCCGGACTGGGAACTGGCGCGACCGCCGGCAGCGGCGGTGGCGCGCGCACGCAAAATCCTTCGCGAAAATCAGCTTGTCTAGGGACGGCGACCAAAAATGAAACGATTGCTTCCAACGGAGAAAGCCATGTTGAAATCCAGCTTCAAGGCGTCGGCGTTCAGCGCCAAGTTTCTGATGAGTTTTGCCAGCATCCTCGTGCTCGGCGCCGCCACCGCGATGCCGGCGCGTGCCGACATCAAGATCGGCTTCCAGGTTCCCCTGACGGGCCCCGCCGCCACCGACGGCAAATCCGCGCAGATCGCCGGCCAGATGGCGGTGGAGGACATCAACGCCGCCGGCGGCGTGCTCGGCCAGAAGCTGGAACTCGTCACCTATGACGACCAGGCCAAGTCGGACCAGGCGATCTTCACCGCCAACAAGCTGATCGGCGAAGATGGCGTGAAGCTGGTGGTCAATGGCAGCTATTCGGCCTCGGGCCGCGCCGCGGCACCGGTGTTCCAGAAGGCCGGCGTGGTGATGATCGCTGCCTACGGTGTGCACCCGGATATCACCAAGTCGGGCGATTACATGTTCAGAATGGTGCATCTCGGTCCGCCGCAGGGTACCGCGACCGCGCTCTACATCGGCAAGAACCTTGGCCTGAAGAAGATCTCCACCATCACCATGGACAATGACTACGGCCAGGCCACCATGGACGGTTTCCTCGAGGCCGCGCCGAAATACGGCATCGAGGTCCTCAACAAATACAGCTACTCGCTGAAGGATCGCCAGTTCGGTTCGATCGTCGCCAGCGTGAAGCGCGACAATCCCGATGCGGTCTACGCCACCGGCTACTTCTTCACCGGCGGTCCCCTGGTTGCGCAGCTGCGCGCCGCCGGCATCACGGTGCCGATCATCGGCTCGCAGGCCTTCGATTCCGAAAAGTTCATCGAGATCGCGGGACCGGCGGCCGAAGGGACCTATATCATCGACAGCTTCGATCGCGACCGCAAGGACGAGTCGCTGCAGAAGTTCTTCGCCGGCTTCAAGACCCGCGCCGGCTATTCGCCGGAAGGCGTCGCCGCGATCACCTATTCGGCGGTCAGGTTGATGGCCGACGGCATCAAGCGCGCGGGCAGCACCGATCCGGCCAAGGTCCGCGACGCGATCGCCGCCACCAAGGACTTCCCGATGCTGGAGGGCACCCTGAACGGCTTCAACAGCCTTCATGAGATGCTCATGCCGATCGCCGTCAACGTCATCAAGGACGGCAAGTTCAAATCGGCCGGCGAGATCACCGACCTGACCGCGTTCGCGCCGCCGGAGAAGTGATGGCGAACTTTATTGGGTAATGCCGAAGTGCGATCCCTCCCCCTTGTGGGGAGGGTCGGCCGAGCGCAGCGGAGGCCGGGGTGGGGGTGCCACACATGCCGTCCCTTCGTGTCTACCCCCACCCGACCGGCCTGTCGGCCGGCCACCCTCCCCACAAGGGGGAGGGATAAGTAAGAGACAACCGCTCGTTCACAAACAACAAGGATCACTGAGTGTACTACATCGATCTGGCCGTCACCGGCATCAGCTTCGGCTGCATGTACGCCATGATGTCGGTAGGCCTGACCCTGGTGTATGGCCTGCTGCGCATCCTGCACGTGGCGCATGCCGCGGTGTTTGCGCTTGGCGCCTATGTCACGGTGCTGGTGGCCAATGCCACCGGCTCGATCGCGCTCGGTTTCCTGGCCTCGCTCATCGCGACGCCGCTGTTCGGGATGGCGATCTATCGGCTGCTGTATGAGCCATTGCTGAAATATCGCCCTGACGTGCCGATGATCGCGTCCGTCGGGCTTTTGGTGCTGATGCAGGATGGCTTCCGCATCATGTTCGGCGAGCAGGGCGTCACCTTTCGCCGCAATGCGTTCTCGTTCACGACCTTCAATTTCGCCGGTATCACGATCAGCGCGGTGCAGATCGCCATCGTGGTCGCGGCTGCGATCGTGTTCGCGGGGCTGCATCTGTTCACGACCCGGACCCGCATCGGGGTCGGCTGGCGCGCCACGGTGTCGAAGCCGCAGATCGCCGCGAGCTTCGGCATCGATCCCATTAAAGTGCGCTACCTCAACTTCGCCATCGGATCGGCGCTGGCCGCGGTGGCCGGCGGGCTGGTTGCGCTGATGAACAATCTGGTCGATCCGGCGATCGGCTTCGTCGTCAGCTACAAGGCGCTCGCCATCATCGTGCTCGGCGGGCTCGGCAGCGTGCGCGGCACACTGGTGGCGAGCCTGGTGCTGGGCCTGGTCGAAGCTTACGGCACCATCTTCATCGGCGCCTGGCTCGACCGCGACGCCATCGCCTTCCTCGCGCTCATCGTTTTGCTGATGATCCGGCCGCAGGGTTTTACCGGGGCGCGCACCGCATGACCGCCTACGAGATCAGCATCATCTCGATCGTCGGCATCAACGTCATCCTGGCGGTGAGCCTGAACATGATCAGCGGCTTTTGCGGCCAGGTCAGCCTCGGCCATGGCGCGTTCTTCGGTGCCGGCGCTTATGCGGCTGCATTGGCGATGGTCGCCACCGCCAGCGTGCCGTTGGCGATCCTGGCGGCGCTGGTTACCGGCAGCCTGCTCGGCATCGTCGTCGGCTTCGCCTCGCTGCGGGTGCGCTCGGACTTTCTGGCGGTTACGACCATCGGGGTCAACTTCCTGTTCATCGGCTTCGTCCGCAAACAGTCGTGGCTCGGCGGCGAGATGGGGATCAGCGGCATTCCCGCCACCGGGCTCGGCGCCTCCGGCAACATGATCATGATCCTGCTGTTTGCCTGCGCCACCATTGCGCTCAGCTTCTACATCAGCCGGTCGTGGATGGGCTTTGCGTTTCGCGCGGTCGGCGAGGACGAGGGCGCCGCCGCCACGCTTGGCATCAATGCCGGGGCCTACAAGCTGGCGGCGTTCGGCATTGGAACCGCGCTGGCCGGCCTCGCCGGCGGGCTCTACACGTTCTTCACGCAGTTCATCACAGCCGACGCGTTCGACTTCATCTTTTCAGTGATGCTGATGGCGATGGTGGTGATCGGCGGCATCGGCTCGACCTGGGGCGTCGTGGTGGCCGCGATCGGGTTGACGCTGCTGCCGGAAGCCATTCGTTTCGTCAACGACTACCGCCTGCTGGTGTTCGGCGGCCTGCTGGTGCTGGTGATCCGGCTGGCGCCCGGCGGGCTCGCGGCCATGGTGCGTGGGCTCGTACTCCGGGTGAGAGGAACATGAGCGTGGCGCTGCAGCTCGACGACGTCGCGATCCGCTTCGGCGGCGTGCAGGCCGTCGCCGGCGTGTCCTTTGCCGTGGAAGAGGGCGATTTCGTCGGCCTGATCGGACCGAACGGCGCCGGCAAGACCACGCTGATCAAGATCGTGGCCGGGCTGCTGCGGCCCGACCGCGGCAAGGTCATGCTCGGCGGCGCCGATGTGACCAACGATGCGACCGCGGCGCGGGTCCGCCGCGGTCTCGCGCTGACCCACCAGATCGTGCGGCCGTTCCGCGAAATGACCGTGCTCGACAATGTCGTGCTCGGCGCCGGCATTCGCCGCACCGCCAACCCGTTCGGCGCCATGCTGCATATCGACCGGCGCCGCGAGAGCGAGCGGGCCGCCCACATCCTCGGTCTGGTCGGACTGGCCGGCACCGAACGCAAGCTGGCCGGCTCGCTGCCGCTTGGCCAGATGAAGCGGCTCGAAGTGGCGCGCGCGCTGGCGGTCGATCCGAAAATCATCCTGCTCGACGAGCCGCTGGCCGGCCTCAACCATACCGAGGCCTCCAGACAGGTCGAGACCATTTCCGATGTGCACAAGCACGGCATCACCGTGATCCTGGTCGAGCACAATCTGGAAGAAGTGATGCGGATCTGCCGGCGGCTGATCGTGTTAAACAATGGCCTCGTCATCGGCGACGGCGAGCCGCGCGCGGTGATGGCCGATCCGGTGGTGCACGATGCTTATGTCGGCGGCGGAATGGTGGCGCATGCTGAAACTTGAAAACCTCAATTGCGGCTATGGCTCCGTCGAGGCGGTCCACGACGTCAGCTTCGACGTGCCTGCAGGCTCGGTGTTCGCCCTGCTGGGACCGAACGGCGCCGGCAAGACTTCCACCATCATGGCGATCATGGGCCACGTCGATATTCACGGCGGCCGCATTTGGCTTGACGGCGAAGACATCACGGCGCGCCGCGCCATCGATCGCGTCGGACTCGGCATCTCGATCGTGCCCGAGGGCCGGCAGTTGTTTTCCGATCTGACGGTCGACGAAAACCTGACCGTCGGCGGTTATGCCCGCCCGATCGGCCGCGACGCCGCCAAGCGCGATCGCGTCTTCAGTATCTTTCCGCGGCTGCATGAGCGCCGCACCCAACTTGCCGGGTCGCTGTCCGGCGGCGAGCAGCAGATGCTGGCGATCGGGCGGGCGCTGATGGCCGAGCCGCGGCTGCTATTGGTGGACGAACTCTCGCTCGGCCTGATGCCGAAGATGGTCGATCTGTGCCTCGACGCCTTGCTTCAATTGAAGCGGGAAGGCCTGACCATCGTGCTGGTCGAACAGAACACCGCGCGCGCCCTCGATGTCGCCGACAAGGTCTGTGTGATGTCGTCCGGCGTGCAGGTCTATCAAGGCACGGCGGCCGAGGCCAAGGCGGCGGGCTCGATGTTTGCGACCTTCCTCGGCATGAACGAACCGGTCTGATCACGGTAAAACGAAGGCTGAATGACGATGACGCGGATGCTGACGGCGGAAGATGTGGAAGCGGGGCTGGTGGGGGGATTGTTCCTGTCGGCGGGCGGCAGCGGCCGGAACGCGGTTGCCAAGAACCGCGGGCTCGGACAGATGGCGCTGGACTATGGCGGCGTGCACCTGGTCGCGCTCGATGAGCTCGACCCGGAGGCCACGGTCATCACCGCGACCGCGGTTGGCGCGCCTGGCTTCGCCAACTGGCAAATCAAGCCGCGCGATTCGATCAATGCGGCGCGGCGGCTGATCGAGAAATTGGATAAGCCGCCGGTCGGCGTGATCTGCGGTCATGTGCCCGGCTTCAACGCCTGGCTGGTCGCGTCAGCACTCGGGCTCGATTACATCGATGCCGCCTCGAACGGCCGCGGCCATCCCACCGTGAAGATGGGCGGCATGGGGCTGGCCTCGCGGCTCGATCTGTCGATCACCCAGATCGGCTGCAGCGGCAGCAAGGCCGAGGACAATGAATTCGCGGTCGTTGCGGAGGGCGACATTGTCCGCACCTCCAACGTGATGCGACAGGCGGCAGTGATCAATGGCGGGCTGATTTATGCCGCGCGCGGTCCCTTGACCGCCGGCTTCATCAAGGAGAACGGCGCGCCCGGCGCCATCAGTTTCCAGCTCGCCCTCGGCCGCGCCATGCTGGCGGCCAAGGGCGCCGACCGCGTCCGCGCCACGGTGGAATTCCTCGGCGGGCAATTGCTGGTGGACGGCGAGGTCACGCAGAACAATGTGGAATATGGCGGCGGCTTCGATCTCGGCCAGATGACCGTGCGCGGCAAGGACGGCGAAGCCGTGCTCGGCGTCTACAATGAATTCATGACCGCGGATTTCGGTGGCCAGCGCGTCGCCACCTTCCCGGATATGATAGGCACGCTGGACCCGGTCACCGGCGAATGCGTGTCGATTTCGGAATCGAAGCCCGGCTCCAGGGTTGCCGTCATCATCGCGCACCGCTCGAAATTCCCGGTCGGCAAGGGGGCGCTTGACCCGGCCGTCTTCCCCGAGGTCGAGAAAGCCATGGGCGTCGACATGCGCTCTTATCTCTAAGAAAGGCTTCGAAGATGTTGCGTCTCTACGACACCCGGTTGTCCGGCAACGCCTGGAAGGTCCGTATCCTGCTGACCCAGCTCGGCATCCCGTTCGAACGCGTCACGTTGGATCTGGCCAAGGGTGATACCGCTGACCCAGCGTTCCGCGCAAAAAGCCGCTTCGCCCGCGTGCCCGTGCTCGAATTCGAGGATGGCCGCACGCTGGTGGAATCCGCGGCGATCATGCTGTATCTCGCCGAAGGCACGCGGTTTCTGCCGGACGATCGCTTTCTGCGCGCCGAGGTGATGAGCTGGCTGACCTTCGAACAGGCCGACCTGCTCCGGGCGCTGGCGCTGCCGCGAATCTGGCACCTGCGCGGCATGGCCGATCAGATGGCGAGCCGCATCTCCGACTTTCAGGAAAGCGCCTATCCGGCATTGGCCAAGGCCGATGCGTGGCTCGCCGCCCACGACTGGCTGGTCGACGACCGCTATGGCATCGCCGATATCGGCCTGTTCGGCTACGTGTCGATGGCGACGCAGGGTGGCTACGACATGGCACGGTTTCCAGCGATCAACGCCTGGCTCGCCCGGGTCAAGGCTCAGCCCGGCTGGGTCCCGCTGGTGGAGGAGACTTGAGATGAACATTCCCGTGCGCCGCGGCAAGGAAGTGAAGGCCGAACGCGGCACCACCCTGCGCTGCAAGGGCTGGCGCCAGGAGGCGATCCTGCGCCTGTTGGAAAACAATCTCGAAAACGCCGAGGATCCCGACAATCTGGTGATTTACATGTCGATCGCCCGGGCGGCGCGCGACTGGAAAAGTTTTGACCGCATCGTCGCGACGCTGACGACGCTGCGCGAGGACCAGACCTTTGTGATGCAGTCGGGCAAGCCGATCGGCGTCTTTCCGGGCCAGAGCACGACACCCCTGGTCATCATGGCCAACGGCAATATCGTCGGCGAATGGAGCGGGGAGGAAAATCGTCGCAAACTCGACGACATGGGTCTCACTGTCTATCCCGGAATGACCGCCGCCGCCTGGCAATACATCGGCAGCCAGGGAATTTTGCAAGGCACGTTCGAAACTTTCATGGCGATCGCCCGCCAGCATTTTGGCGGCACGCTCAATGGACGCCTGCTGCTGACCTCCGGCTGCGGCGGCATGAGCGGCGCGCAGCCGCTTGCCGGCAAGCTCGCGGGCGCGTCGACGCTGGTGATCGAGGTCGATCAGGCCCGCATCGACCGGCGCATCGCCAGCGGCTATTGCGACGCCACCACCGACAATCTTGACGACGCCATCGCGCAGTGGCAGGCCGCGCGCGATGCACGACGGCCGCTGGCGCTGGCGCTGTGCGCCAATTCGGCGGTGGTGCTGCCGGAACTGGCGAAGCGCGGCATCGTGCCCGACATCGTCACCGATCAGACCTTTCCCGATCCGCTGAAGGGCTACGTACCGGCCGAACTGTCGCTGGAACAGGCGCGCGCGATGCGCAAGGACGATCCGAAAGGGCTGATCGCGCTGGCGCAAAAGTCCGTCGCCGTCCATGTCCGCGCCATGCTGGACTTCCTCGATCGCGGTGCCATCGTGTTCGAATACGGCAACAGCCTGCGCGCCGAAGCCAAGACCGCCGGCGTCACGGACGCGTTCCGGATGCGCTCCTTCGTCGATCTCTATATCCGCCCGCTGTTCTGCCAGGGCATCGGGCCGTTCCGCTGGATCGCGGTGTCTGGCAATCCGCAGGATATCTACACCATAGATGACATGATCCTGGAGACGTTCTCCTCCAACCATCCGATCGCGTCGTGGATCGAGAAGGCGCGCGAACACGTCCAGTTCACCGGCTTGCCAGCCCGCATCGGCTGGCTCGGCTATGGCGAGCGCAGCCGGCTGGCGCTGCTGGTCAACGAGGCCGTCGCCAGCGGCAAAATCTCGGCACCGATCGCCTTCACCCGCGATCACCTCGATTCCGGCTCCGCAGCGCTGCCGCATCGCGAGACCGAGAACATGAAGGACGGCTCCGACGCGATCGCCGACTGGCCGATCCTCAACGCGCTGTTGAACTGTTC
>JAQGJF010001102.1 GCA_028290765.1 Tardiphaga sp. | reverse complement strand
GAAAGTCAGGGATATCGAGGCCAGCGTTCGTTTCTACAGCGCCGCGCTGAAACCGCTCGGCTATGAGCTCTGTTCACGCGATGAAACCGGGGCCGGTTTCGGCCCTCCGGGCGAGCCCGCGCTCTGGCTCTATCTCACGAAGGAAGCCACCGGTCCCGGGGCGCATGTCGCGTTCCGCGCGCCAAGCCACGACGCCATCGCAAAATTTCACGCCGCCGGGATGAAGGCCGGCGGCCGCGACAATGGCGGCGCCGGACCGCGCGCCGATTACAGCCCGACCTATTTCGCCGCGTTCCTGATCGATCCCGACGGCAACAATGTCGAAGCGGTCAGCACCTGAAACAATCCTCCAAAGAGATTATCGCCATGGCTTCCATCCATAAGGACATTTCGATCGACGCCCGCGCCGAAGAGGTCTGGGCAGCGGTCGCCGATTTCGGCGCCGTGCACCGGCGCCTGGTGCCGGGCTTCGTGCTCGACGCCAAGCTCGACGGCGAGGCGCGGATCGTCACCTTCGCCAACGGCACTGTCGCCCGCGAACTGCTGGTCGACTGCGACCATGCGAGACGGCGGCTGGTCTATGCCGTGATCAGCGAGCGGATAAAACAACATAGCGCCTCTGTGCAGGTTTTTGCCGATGGCGAGACGCGCAGCCGGCTCGCTTGGATCGTCGACTTCCTGCCCAGCGAGCTGGCGCCCTATATGGGCGCCCAGATGGACGAGGCCGCGCTCGCCATGCAGAAGGCGCTGGGGCGCGACGCCGCATGACCGGGGCGCGCTTTGCAGATGCGCTGGCGGCCGAAGGCCCTGCCACCGACCGCGCCGGCAAGATGGACCTTTACGGATGGCTGATCGGCTCCTGGGATCTCGACGTCACCCGGTTTCTCGACGATGGGTCGAGGCGCCAACGCAAGGGCGAGTGGCATTTCGGCTGGATCCTGGAAGGCCGCGCGATCCAGGATGTCTGGATCGTGCCGCCACGCGGCGAACTGCGCCGCGGCGACGCCGCGGCCAATGTCAATTCCTACGGCACGACGCTGCGGATCTACGATCCACGGATCGACGCCTGGCAGATCCAGTGGATCGATCCGGTCACGCAGAATTTTCTCACCATGGTCGGGCGAAAGCAGGACGACGATATCGTGCAGTTGGGGAAGAACGCCGAGGGTCATACGATCCGGTGGAGCTTTTCAGAGATCACACCGAATTCGTTTCGCTGGCGGGGCGAGACATTAAGAGACGAGAATGCAGCGGCGGAAGAGAGCTGGCGTCTGGATGTCGAGTTCTTCGCCCGGCGCGTGGGGTAACGCATGACGGCGAGTCTGCTCCCCTCCCCCTTGCGGGGAGGGGTCGGGGGTGGGGGTATCACGAAGGCAGCGTTTGTCCCCCACCCCGACCCTCCCCCGCAAGGGGGGAGGGAGAAGTAAGACCTCATGACACCGCGGGGCGCACTTCCGGAACGCGCGCGGCAGGTGAACCCCAATTGCTCCAGAACACGCTCGCGGCCGAGAGCGTGCCGAGCAGCACCATCGAGGCCGCCGCCAGCTTGAAGAAGCCCGCGGCGGTCGCGCCCTGCGACATCAGCCACCAGCCGCCGATTGAAATGAACAGCAGCCGCGCGGTCTGCGCCAGCACCGGCCCGAGCACCTTGGCGGCGCCCTGCGCGGAAAAATACATCGCAATCGACAGCCCGATGAAGGCGTACATCGGCCCCGCGACCGACAGATACTGCCGGCTGGTGGCCCGCACGCCGGGGTCATTGGTGAAGATGTCGACCCACAGATCGGGAAAGATCGCGATCAGCGTGCCGACGACGCCCATCGAGGTGAACGCGATCGAGCCGGCAGTCCACGCGATCCGCCGGGCTCGGGCGACGCGGCCGGCGCCGATCGCCATGCCGATCATCGGCACCGACGCGATGCCGATCGCGAAGGCGAGCGATGTCAGCATGAATTCCAGCCGCGCGCCGATTCCGTATCCGGCCAGTACCTCGGTGCCGAACCGCGCCAGCATGTGGGTGAGGATGGTGATCGACAGCACCGATTGCAGCGGCGAAAAGCAGGCGACGACGCCCACTTTCAGGATGTCGACGAACAGGCGGCGTTGAATCCTCAATCCGCTGGCGAACGGCGTGACGCGCGCGCGTCCGGAGAAAACATACCAGGCCATGATCGATGCGCCGATCGTGTAAGCGGTCAGCGAGCCGGCGGCGACGCCGCGCATGCCGAATTGCGGTACCGGACCGAGGCCGAGACCGAGGACACCGCCGAGCACGATCTGGCAAACCGCGGAATTGAGGATGATGGCCGACGGCAGCTTCATGTTGCCGGTGCCGCGCAGGATGGCGCCCAGCGTATTCATCAGCCACGGAATCACCGCGCCGCCGAAAAAGATCTGGATGTAGGCGATCGCCTGCGCGAGCACATGGCCGCGCCCGCCGAGCCGTTCCAGCAGCATCGGCCCGAAAACCAGCATGCCGACCGTGAACACCAGCCCGAAACAGATGCTGATCAGCAGCGCATGCGCGGCCAGCATCGAGGCGCGTTCGCGATCGCCGGCGCCAAGCGCCCGCGCGATCGCCGACGATACGCCGCCGCCCATGGCGCCGCCCGACATGGTCATGGTCAGAATCACGAATGGGAACACCAGCGCCATCGCCGCCAGCGATTCGGTGCCGAGCCTGCCGATATAGGACGTCTCCGCGATCACCA
This sequence comes from Tardiphaga sp., assembly GCA_028290765.1. The sequence continues at coordinate 1,966 of JAQGJF010001102.1, read as the reverse complement.
CGCAGGTGCCGGCGGTGAGCGCGACGACGTTCGGCCAGGCCAGCCGCAGCAAGGTCGGCAGGATCGCGCCGTCGAGAAGCGGATTTTTCGCGTGCTGCGCCAGAAGAGGAAGCGGGGGTTTCTCGCCGTCAGCCAATGGAATTTCGGCGACCCCGATATCGGACATTTCTTCTCCCTAAGATATTTCCCGGCAAGTGGAATTCGACGCCGGTCAAAATGCTTGCATGCAATAAAAGGCGTCGATCTGCCGTGGCCGCCTGAACGTTCCTAGCACCGATCAGACGCAATGCCAGCCCGCCGGACGCATGGCGGCCCGCTGAAACTGCGCCGGCGCCTTTGTCAAATCACACGAATTTCATGAGCGGCGCAGCGAACGTTCACCACTTCCAAGCATTGGATCAACTCCATGCGAGGAACCGTCATGCGTAACAAATTCGTGTTGGCCGCCTGCGTCGGTGCGCTGGCGCTGCCCTTGGCCGCTTGCAACGAACAGACCACGATCGCCGCCGGACAGGATTTTGGACCGTCGCCGACGCTCGTCGCGCCGAAGCAATCCCTGATCCCGACCATCAACGTCGCGAAAGCCACCAGCTGGCCGGCGGGCGCCAAACCGACCGCCGCCGCCGGCATGACCGTCAATGCTTTCGCCGCCGGCCTCGACCATCCGCGCTCGCTCTATGTGCTGCCGAATGGCGACGTGCTGGTGGCCGAGACCAATGCGCCGCCGAAGCCGGAGGACGGCAAGGGCATCCGGGGCTGGGCACAGAAATACTTTCAGAAACGGGCCGGCGCGGTAACGCCGAGCCCCAACCGCATCACGCTGTTGCGCGACAGCGATGGCGACGGCGTCGCCGAGACCAAAACCGTATTTCTGCAGGGATTGAATTCGCCGTTCGGCATGGTGCTGGTCGGCGATACATTCTACGTCGCCAATTCCGATGCCATCGTGAAATTCCCCTATAAGGAAGGCGAGACCCAGATCACCGCGCCGGCCACCAAGGTGACCGACCTGCCGGGCGGTCCGATCAACCACCACTGGACCAAGGATCTCACCGCCAGTCCCGACGGCAGCAAGCTCTATGCGACCGTCGGCTCCAACAGCAACGTTGCCGAGAACGGTATCGAGGCCGAGACCAATCGCGCCGATATTCTCGAGATTGCCCCCTCGAACGGCTCGTTCCGGGTGTTCGCCTCCGGCCTGCGCAATCCCAATGGACCATCATGGCAGCCGCAAAGCGGCGCGCTGTGGGTCGTCGTCAACGAGCGCGACGAACTCGGCAGCGATCTCGTGCCGGACTACATGACGTCGGTAAAGGACGGCGGCTTCTACGGCTGGCCCTACAGTTATTACGGCCAGCACATCGACAGCCGGGTTCAGCCGCAACGACCCGACCTGGTGGCAAAGGCGATTGTGCCGGATTACGCGCTCGGCGCGCATACCGCCTCGCTCGGCCTCACCTTCAACACCGGCGATCTTTTTCCTGCCAGCATGAAGAACGGCGCCTTTATCGGCCAGCACGGCTCGTGGAATCGCAATCCGCACAGCGGCTACAAGGTGATCTTCGTGCCGTTTGCCGACGGAAAGCCCTCCGGCAAACCGCAGGATGTGCTGACTGGATTCCTGAACGACAAGGAAGAAGCCCAGGGCCGGCCGGTCGGCGTCAAGATCGACAGGCAGGGCGCGCTGCTGGTCGCCGACGACGTCGGCAACACGGTCTGGCGCGTGGCGCCGTCGGCCGCGCATGCGGCGTCGGTGAATTGAGGCTTAGCTCCCTCCCCCTTGCGGGGAGAAGGAAGAGCGCCTGTCCGTTGCGGGCCTCAGGCGCGAAAATGCTTGCTTAGCTTGAGACCCTGCGCCTGATAGTTGGAGCCGATGCGCTGGCCGTACATGGCGTCGGGCCGCGCCAGCATTTTTTCGTACACCAGCCGGCCGACAATCTGGCCGTGCTCGAGGATGAACGGCACC
>JAQGJF010001095.1 GCA_028290765.1 Tardiphaga sp. | reverse complement strand
TTGAACAGCGCCAGCGAATTGTGGATTCCCCACTTGTCGGACCAGGTCTGCTTCTTGCCACTCGCCACCTCCAGGATGAGATGAAAAATCTCCCAGCCGACATCCTCGATGGTCGCCTTGCCGGTGGCGATGGTGCCGGCGTCGACATCGATCAGGTCATGCCAGCGCTGCGACAGGTCGCTGCGCGTCGACACCTTGATGACCGGCGCGGCCGCGAGGCCATAGGGCGTGCCGCGGCCGGTGGTGAAGACATGCAGCGTCATGCCGGATGCCAGCTGCAAGGTGCCGCAGATGAAATCGCTGGCCGGAGTCGCCGCGAAAATCAGCCCCTTCTCGCGCACGCGTTCGCCGGGCGACAGCACGCCGGAGATCGGGCTGGTGCCGGACTTGATCACCGAACCCATCGCCTTTTCGACGATGTTGGAGAGCCCGCCCTTCTTGTTGCCCGGCGTGGTATTGGCGCTGCGGTCGGCTTCGCCGGTCTGCAGATAGCGATCGTACCAGTCCATCTCCCGGATCAGCGCGTCGGCGACATCCTGATTGACCGCGCGCGGCGTCAAGAGATGGATCGCATCGCGCACCTCGGTCACTTCGGAGAACATCACGGTGGCGCCGGCGCGCACCAGGAGGTCGGCGGCGAAGCCGACGGCGGGATTGGCGGTGACGCCGGAAAACGCGTCAGAGCCGCCGCATTGCAGCCCGATCACGAGATCGGCCGCCGGGCAGGTTTCGCGGCGACGGCGGTTGAGCACGGCAAGTCGCTTGTCGGCCATGTCGACAATGCTGGCGACGATCTCGCCGAAGCCGGTGAGGGTCTCATCCTGCATCCGGACGATATCGGAATCGTCCATGGAGGCCGAGGCCATGCCTTCGGGCAGCAGCAGTTCGGGCTGCAGCTTCTCGCAGCCAAGCCCGACGATCATGACCTCGCCGCCGAAATTCGGGTTGCGCGCGAGATTTTGCAGGGTGCGGATCGGCACTGCGGCGCCGGGCGCGTTGATGGCGACGCCGCAGCCATAGGCGTGGGTCACGGCCATCACGTCATCGACGTTGGGATATTTCGGCAGCAGTTGTTCGCGGATGCGCTTGATAGCGAAATCCACCGTCCCGGCGACGCATTGCACGCTGGTGGAGATGGCGAGGATATTCCGGGTCCCGACCGAGCCATCGGCATTGCGATAGCCCTCGAAGGTAAAGCCTTCCAGCGGCTCCTGCGCCGGCGGCGTACCGCGGGATTTCGGCAGGTTGGTCAGCGACGGCGGCTCCGGCATCACCACCAGCGATTCCTTGACCCAGCTGCCTTTGGCGATCGCGGAAGCCGCGTGCCCGATCACTTCGCTATAGCGAATGATCGGCGCGCCGGCGGCGATGTCTTGCAGCGCCACCTTGTGGCCCTGCGGGATCTGCTCGATCAGCCGCAGGCCGCCGGCAAACTCGGCACCGGGGTGCAGGCCGCCGCCATTGGCGACGATGGCGACGTTGTCGTCCTCCCGCATGCGGATATACAGCGGCGCGCTGGCTTGAGGCTTTTCCTGCAGCATGTCGGTTCCTTGAATCCACGATGTTTCCGCCCGAGGCGGGCTCCGGGCGGAGTATATAGGATGCTTTTACGGCGTTAAGGAAACCGGCGGCAACCCCGCCGCCGTTACGGCGGCAACCCCGCCGCCGTTACGGCGGCAACCCTGCCGCCGTCATGCCGGGTGCGCGCCCCACCTAGAGCCCCGTTCCGATTCAATCGGAACAGGGCTCTATCTCTTTTGGTTGACGCGTTTTCTTGACGCGAACCGGGATCCACCCCGGATCAAGTCCGGGGCAGGCTTTCGCTGAAAAACGCTATGAGCCTTACCAATCCAGCCGCAACAGCGATACGCCCTGCCGCGGCAGCGCCCCGCGGAGCGAGAGGTTGCCACCGGAAACCTGCACCGACGTGCCGTTGTCGATTTGCGCCAGCCGTCCGGCCGCTTCCAGTTTGGCGTAATCCTGCTTCGAGGGTTTTTGCGGCTTGCCCATGCGCTGCCACAGCGCGAAGGCGTTGGAATGATCGGCGTCCATCCGGAAATGCGTCAGCGTCGCCGGCCTGTCACCCCAGCCGCCGAGCGCAATCGTCACATCGGCATCCGGGCCCGATTCGTCGTCATCGTGATAGTGCCAGACCAGGATGCTGACGCCTTTGTCGTCGCGGGTGGCGACCACATCGACGTCGGGTTCGCCGCGCACGCCGTGGCTCATGATATCCTGGATGTCGCGGCGGAAACTGCTTTCGGTCTCGAGCCAGTCGCCGCCGAGTTTTCCCAGCATGCGGAAACTGTTGAGCACGGCCTTGTCGACGCCGTTGGTGGCGAGATCGCGAAAGCCGTCGAAATACGGCTGCTGGTCGAACATGAAGGCCCAGGTGACGGCACCCTCGATTTCGATCTTGGCGCGCCTGGACAGTTCGTAGGTCCGGATCATGCTCTCGACCACATAGGCGCCATACAGCGGCCCGTTGCGATAGCCGTTCTGCGGATGAACGCGCGCCGAGCACGCCGCGCAGCCCTCGGGATCCGACTCGCCGATCACGACCGGCAGATGCGTGAGCGTCGGAAACTCGTTGATGATGGCGAGGCTGGTCTGGATATCGTTGAGATGCTTGTGCAGCCCCATCCGCACATGATCCTGATAGATCACCGGATTGCCCTTGGCATGGAAGGCCAGAAAATCGATCGGCGACTTGTGGTCGACCACATGCTGGAGAAAGCCGCGCAGGAACGTCTGCGCCTTTTCGCTGGCGAAGGCGCCGCAGGTGTGCGGCCCGCCGACCCGCGCCTTGGGCAGCGCACGTTTCACGGCGCGGGCGCTGACATCGTACATCGCGCAGAACTGCGGGATCGTGCCGAGCCAGTAATGGCCGTCCGGCTCGTTCCAGACTTCCCATGGCCAGGTCGAGACCTTGTCTTCGCCGTAGCGCTCGGCGAGGTGCCGGGCCCAGGCTTCGACCAGGTCGCCCCATTTTTTCAGATCGTTCGGCGGCGAGGCCCAGCCGGTGGTGATCAGGGCCGTCTTGTCCTCCGGCTTCCAGCTATGCTGATAGGGCCCGTCATGATCGGAAAGCGCCTGCGGCGTGAAGCCGATCTGCACCAGCGGAATGTTCCCGGCCTCGACATAGGCGTCGAAGATCTTGTCCATGATGGTCCAGTCATAGACCGGCTTGCCGTCGGCATCCTCGCTATAGGCGTTGGTCGATCCCCATTTGAGTGCGGCGGTGCCGTCGCCGCTCGACAGCAGATTGTGGGTGCGGATCCGCGGTGGTTCGGGACTGAGTTCGGTCAGCTCTTTCAGCAGCTTCTTGCCGTGCTTCGAATAGGTGTAGTTCGGCTCGTCATAGCCGAACCAGTTCCACAGCGGTCGATAGGGTTCGGTCGGGCGGTCGGCGCGGATCGAGATGGACACGTCATAGGGTTTCTGGAGGCTCGGCATTGCAGTTTCCTCTTGCGGCGGGGCACCGTCACGCCCTCTGCCAAACGCCGATCGACGATGGATGGAGCGATTGATCCGATGCCGCCTTGCGCGGTCGATGCGGGCCGCGAGACTATGGCACCTCGCCATTTTGTCAATAATTCACAAGCGAACAAACGGCGCGCCACAACCAAATCATCGTATTTGCTCGGCTTTTGCAAAAATTAGGAAAGAGACGGTTGCCGTCCGGGCAATATTGTCGATAATGTCGATGATAACGCGCGAAACGCGCTTCTGAGGAAATGTCCGTCTTTTCAACGCAGTGACACGGCGATCAACGCCGGCGCTCCGTTGCAGTGCCATCCCAAAGGGATGCTGAGGGAGGAAACCATGGGTCTGATCCGCAAGCTCGCTTTGGCGGCGGCGACATCGTTGTTGGCGCTGCCGGCCATCGCGCAGGATTTCATCGCCGGCATTCCGCGCAACGAGACGCTGATCATTCAGGGTGCCGCCGCGCAGAATGCCGACTGGTTCAATCTGTGGGCAGCGGGCGGTGGCTCGGCGACCAACGGCTTGCAGCAGCTGACCAGCGACACGCTGTGGTTCATCAATCCCGAGGGCGGCAAGGACGCCTGGCAGAATGCGCTCGCCGCGGAGCCGCCGACCTACAACGACGATTCGACGCAGATGACCGTGAAATTGCGCCGCGGCATCTACTGGAGCGACGGCATCGAATTCACCGCCGCCGATGTGGCCTATACCGTGCAGACCCAGATCGATCATCCCGGCATGAACTGGAGCGCGGCGTTCTCGATCAACGTCGCCGGCATTGACGTGCCCGATCGCGACACCGTGGTGTTCCGTCTCAAGGCGCCGAATTCGCGCTTCCATACGCTGTTCACGGTGCGCTGGAACGCAGCCTGGATCATGCCCAAGCATGTTTTCGAGAAGGTCGACGACCCGCTCAAATTCGCCAATAATCCGCCGGTCTCGCTCAGCGCCTATGTGCTCAACAGCTATGACAAGCTCGGCAACTGGACCATCTGGAAGCTGCGCGACGACTGGAAGCGGACCTCGATCGGCATGGACTGGGGCCAGCCGTCGGTGAAATATGTCGTGTACCGCAATGCCGGCAATCCGGAAGCGCGGGTGATCGAGCAGCGCAACCACAATCTCGACGTCATCAACGACATGGCGCCGGAGGGCATGTTCACGATGATGCGAACCTCCAAGAGCGTCGCGTCCTGGTTCAAGGGTTTTCCGTTCGCGCATCCCGATCCGACCCTGCCGGCGGTGCTGCTCAACAACAAAGTCGCGCCGTTCGACAACAAGGACGTGCGCTGGGCGCTGGCGCTGATGATCGACATCCGCGCGGTTTCGCTCGGCGCCTATCGCGGCGCCGCCAATCTGTCGGCGCTGGCGGTACCGCCGACGGGTTCGGCTCCGGAAGACTATTTCGTGCCGATGCAGGACTGGCTGACCAATTTCGAACTCGATACCGGCAAGCGCAAGATCAAGCCTTACAATCCGAACATCGCCAAAGAGATTGCCAACCTGGTGCGCCCGCAATGGAAAGAAGCCATTCCGAACGATGACAGCCAGCTCAAGCGGATGTTCGGCTTCGGCTGGTGGAAGCAGGACGTGCAGGCCGCGAGCGAGTTGCTGCAGAAGGCCGGCTTCGTCAAACAGGGCAAGGACTGGATGAAGCCGGACGGCACGCCGTTCACGTTCCGGCTGCAGGTCGAAGGCGACGCCATTCCGACGCTGGCGCGCGCCGGCACCGTCATTGCCCAGCAGTGGCAGCAGCAGGGCATCAATGCGAAGGTCGAGGTGGCCGGACCCACCAATGGCCGGCGGTTGAGCACCGGCGATTTCGACGCGGCGATCTACTGGTCGATCGAAACCTGGGGTGGCCACCCCGATCTGAGCTTCTTCCTGGAGAGCTATCAGTCACAATTCATCAAGCCGCTGGGCGAGGTTCAGGCCCCGCGCAATTTGCAGCGTTGGCAGGACCCGGAACTCGACAAGATCGTCGAGGACAACCGCAAGGTGCCCTTCAATTCTCCCGACGTGCCCAAGGTTGGCCAGCGCTTCCTCAAACTCGCGGTCGAACAGATGCCGATGATTCCGCTGCTGGCCTACAACAAGTTCGCGCCGTTCGACACCACCTACTGGACCGGCTATCCGACCGTGGAAAATCCCTATGCGGCCTCGGGACCGAACTGGTCGAACCTGCGCTACATGATCGTGCGCGTAAAACCCAATCCCGACGCGCCGAAGAACTAGGCTATCTTCGTCATTGCGAGGAGCAAAGCGACGAAGCAATCCAGTCTTGCTTGCGGCCCCTGGATTGTTTCGCTTCGCTCGCAATGACGGAACTGGCGACGATTTCCATTGAAGGCGCCCCATGAATGCATTTCTGAAATACGCGGCAAAGCGCTTTGGCCAGTTCGTCTTCGTGATCGTCACCGGCATCACGCTGGCTTTCATCATCGCGCATCTTTCGCCGGTCGATCCGGTCGAGCAGAGCCTGTCGCTGATGACCGGATTCAGCGGCTCGGATCCGCGCGCCATCGAAATCCTGCGGCAATCCCTGAGCGAGCTTTACGGCGTCAAGGGCAATGTGTTCGATCACTATGTGATTTTCTGGCGCCGGGTGCTCACCGGCGATTTCGGTCCGTCGCTGTCGGCGTTTCCGACCCCGGTGATGACCATCATCCAGCGCGCGATGCCCTGGACGTTTGGCTTGCTGATGCTGTCGACCATCTTTGCCTGGATCGTCGGCAATACGCTCGGCGCGCTGGCCGGCTATTTCCGCAGCAACCAGTTCCTGAAGGTGATCGGCATGGGCGTGATGGCGCTGCAGCCGCTGCCGACCTACATCGTCGGCCTGGCGCTGGTGATTTTCCTTGGCTATCTGTGGCCGATCCTCCCGATCAGCGGCGGCGCCCAGGTCAACCTGCCGCCGGCGCTCGGCTGGACCTATATCCGCAGCCTGCTGGTGCACGGCACCTTGCCGGCCCTGACCCTGGTGCTGGTCGGGCTCGGCGGCTGGTTCATCTCGATGCGCTCGCTGGTTTCCAACATCGTGACCGACGATCACGTGGTCTATGCCGAACTCGCCGGCGTGCGCTCGCGCACCATCTTCAGCCAATACGTCGCCCGCAACGCCATGCTGCCGCAGGTCACAGGTTTGGCGCTCAACCTCGGCCATGTCTTCAGCGGCGCCGTCATCGTGGAATTCATCTTCGGCTATCCCGGTATGGGGCAACTGCTGATCGCCGGAATCTACGCCGGCGATTACAGCCTGGTGCTCGGCGTCACCACCATCGCGATCATCTCGGTGGCGACCGCGATGTTCCTGATCGACATTCTCTATCCGCTGATCGATCCCCGCGTGAAACTGGGATAGCGGCATGCTGAAGATCCTGCGCGACCTGCTGCGTTATAACCGGGAATTTCTCGCCGGCTCGATCCTGCTCGGCATCATCCTGGTGATGGTGGCGCTGTCGTTTGTCTCGCCCTATCCGGAGAGCGCCATCTATGCAGTGCCGCCCGACATGGAGCCCTCGCTCGAGCACTGGTTCGGCACCAGTTCGCGCGGCGAGGATGTGTTCTGGGCAATGACCGGCGCGCTGCGCAACACGCTGGCCTTTGGCGTGCTGGTGGCCGCCATCAGTCGCGTCATCGCGCTGGTGGTGGGGCTGGTGTCCGGCTATCTCGGCGGCAAGGCCGACCAGGCCATCATGGCGCTGAACGACACCATCGGCGCGCTGCCGCACATTCCGATCCTGCTCCTGGTCTACTTCGTGCTGCGCAACCAGATGTCATGGGTGATCCTGGCGGTGGTGGCGTCACTGCTTGGCTGGAGCTATGATTCTCGGCTGATCCGCTCGGTGGCGCTGAGCCTGCGCAACCGGGAATTCACCCGGCATGCGGTGTTTTCCGGCATGCGCACCTCGCAGATCCTGATCCGCGAACACCTGCCTTACGTGGTTCCGATCATCTTCTTCACCGCCATGAACAATCTGATCTGGGCGATCGGGCTGGAAGTGACGCTGTCGATCCTGGGATTTTGCGACATCAACCGGCCCTCGGTCGGCGGCATGATCTACTGGGCCAATGCCCATTCGGCGATGGTGTCCGGCATCTGGTGGTGGATCGCGTTTCCGATGATCTTTGTGGTGATCCTGTTCCTCGGCCTGTTCATGCTGGCGATGTCGATCAACGAATATATCGACCCGCGCAGCCGGCTGGCACGGATGGGAGCCTAGCATGCAGGCGCCCTCAGGACAGGTCACGGCGGCAAAGGCGCTTCAGCCGGCACAGAACACGCTGACCATCGACCGGCTGAAAGCCTATTACATCAACGAGCATTATGGCGTGAAGCGCGAGATCCGCGCCGTCGACGACATCAGCCTGGTGGTGCGCCGGAACGAGATCTACGGCCTCGCCGGCGAATCCTCCAGCGGCAAGACTTCGCTGATCAAGACACTGGCCGGTGCGATTCGCCCGCCGATGCGGGTGGTCGGCGGTTCGGTGACGTTCAATTTCGGCGGCGAGAGCGTCGACGTCTATCGCCAGCCGGACAAAATGCGCGCGGCGCGCTGGCGGCATTTGTCCTACATCATGCAGGGTTCGATGAACGTCTTGAACCCGGTGCGGCGCGTCAAGCATTCGTTCCGGGATTTTGCGCTGCGCCATATGGACAGCGCCAATTTTCAGCCGCGCCTCGAAGCGCATCTGCAACGGCTGCAGCTCGCGCCGAGCGTGCTGGAGGCGTTTCCACACCAGCTGTCCGGCGGCATGCGGCAGCGGCTGACGATCGCATTGGCGACGATTTGCGAGCCGGAATTCATCGTCGCCGACGAGCCGACCA
>JAQGJF010001094.1 GCA_028290765.1 Tardiphaga sp. | reverse complement strand
CTGGAAAACTTGGCCAGATAGATCGGCGTGATCAAGAGCGAGGCCAGCGCCACCAGGAAGGCGTTGATCAGGAATGTCAGCAGGATCATGCGCTCCACCGGCACGCCGATGATGCGCGCCACCGTGGGGTTCTGTGCCGCCGCCTGCATCTGATGGCCGATCGAGGTGCGGTTCAGGAAGGTGGTCAGGCCGACGACAGCGGCGATCGCCAGCGCCAGCACGCCGATGCTTTGCAGCGAGACGGCGCGGCCGAAAATCGACAGGTCGCCCGCCGGCACGATCGAGGGGAACGGCGAGGCCTCGGCGCTGTAGAACTGTTTCACCGCTTCCTTGATTCCGATCGCCAGCGCCATGGTGGCGATCGCCAGCGGCAGCACGCCGTGACGAAGCATCGGATCGACCAGCAGCATCTTGAAACCCAGGCCCAAGAGCAGCATCGAGAGCAGGATACCGATCAGGATCGCCAGCCAGAACGGCGCGCCGGCCTGCATCGCCGCCAGCATCAGGAACGCCGGCAGCATGACGAACTCGCCCTGAGCAAAATTGATGGTCTGCGAGGTCTGCCACAACAGCGTGAAGCCGACCGCGACGATGGCGTAAATCGCGCCGGTGGCGAGACCGGCCACCAGAAGATCGAGCAGATTGGACATGCGTTATCCTGATCTCCGGCGGCGTCAATGACCGCGCCGGCCGTAGGATGGGTTGAGCTCTTGCGAAACCCATCAGCTTTGGATGTTGGTCGTGATGGGTTTCGCAAGAGCTCTACCCATCCTACAATCTGTGCTTCGAACCGTTCTTCACGACGGCCGGCAGCGAACCACCGGCCGTCGAAATTCAGCCGTGGCTCAATTACCGAGCTTCGGCAGCACCTGCTTGATCACCTGCTTGCCTTCGACGATCTCCACCAGGAAACCCTGGCGGTCGATGTCGCCGTTCTGGTCGAAGGTCGCGTCCATCAGGATGCCGGGCTCAGCGGCGGCCTTGATGGTCAGCCCGTGCAGATTGTCGGCAAATGCCTTGGGATCGACCTTGCCCATCTTTTCGGTGGTGGCCTTGATCATGTAGATAGCCAGCCAGCCCTTGATGCCGTTGTGGTCGGGAACGTAGTTGTACTTCTTGACGAACTTTTCCCGGAACGCCTTGATCAGATCGACCGGCGCGTCGGTGGTGAGGCCGACATGGCCGCGGGCGCCGTTGGCGGCGTCGCCGGCGAGTTCGACGACCTTCTGGCCGATCAGCGTGGTTTCGCCGATCAGCGGCACCGTCACGCCCTGGCGCTTCAGCTCCTTGAGCGCGCGGGCGCTTTCTTCCTCATTGACGTAGATGAAGACCGCGTCGGGCGCGGCCGCCTTGATCTTGCTGACGTCGGCGGCGAAATCGGCCTGGCCGGCTTCGGTGGAAATATCCGCCGCGACCTTGATGCCGTATTTGCCGAATTCCTTGGTGATGACGTCGCGGCCACCCTTGCCGAAATCATTGTTGACCCAGACGATGGCGACCGATTTCGCCTTCAGCTCGTCATTGATGTATTTTGCGACCTTCGGCATCGAGGATTGCTGGCCGAAAGACGTGCGGAACAGGAACTTGTTGCCGCCCTGGGTCAGTTCGGCGGCTTCGCCGCCCATGATCTGCGCGATGCCGGCTTCGGCGGCGAGCGGCGCGGTGACCTTCACCGAACCGGAATAGCCGGGCCCGAGCAGGACGTAGGGTTCGCCGTCGAGCGCCTTCTGGACCTGGGCGCGGGCGACGCCGGGGTTGGATTGCGAATCGGCGTGGGTGACTTCCAGCTTGCGGCCGAGCACGCCGCCCTTGGCGTTGATCTCCTCGATCGCGAGATCGATGCCGTTCTTCCAGTTGGTGCCGACGGTGGCGCCGCCGCCGGACAATTCGGCGACGTCCGCCAGCTTGATCGGGCCGCCTTGGGCGAACGCCCCGGTGGCCATCAGGCTCGCGAGCAACGCACCCGCCAAAATTCGAAACTTCATGTCAGTCCTCCCTCTCATTAACGCTTGATTGCGAACGCGGCCTTGTCACCGGCCGCTGTTACGCTGCGTTTGTCGCAGCGTATCTCTTCGCCATTACGGCGTCGAATGCATTTCCCATTTCGACGGTCGACGGCTTCAACCCTGTAAACAATTCGAATGCGTCCGCGGCCTGGTAGATCGCGAGATCCCGCCCGGTCATGACGCTGGCGCCCTTGGCCTTGGCTGCCGTCAGCAGCGGGGTCCAGAGCGGCGAATAGACCGCGTCGGCCACCCACAGATCGCGGCGCAGCAAAGCTTCCGGCACCGGCGTCCCCCGGTTCGGCAGCATCCCGACCGGCGTCCCGTTGACCATGCCGACGGCGCCGTGCAACGTGTCCTCGATGCTGTCGGCAATCCGGACGCCCGGATGGTCGTGCAGCAATTCGGCGAGATGGTGGGCCTTGGCGCGGTCGGTATCGAACAACCGCAGTTCGGAAACGCCGAGACCCGCGAGCGCAAAGGCGATGGCCTTGCCAACGCCGCCGGCGCCGATCACGGCTACAGGGCCGCGTCTGGAATCGGTGACCAGCCCGGTGACGGCCCGTGCAAACCCTGTTGTGTCGGTGTTGTGGCCGGTCAATTTATTGTCGCGGACCACCACGGTATTGACCGCGCCGATCGACGCCGCGCCCGGCGACAATGCGTCGAGCAGCTCGATCACCGCCTCCTTGTAGGGAAAGGTGACGTTGACGCCGGCAAAGTCGAGGCGCCTGATGCCGTCGAGCAGGATGCGCAATTCCTCGCGCCCGGCGCCCGCGACTTCGATGAGATGGTAGTGACAGCGCGCGCCGAGTGCGTCGGCGGCCCGTTCGTGCATCGCCGGAGACGCCGAATGCGCGATCGGATAGCCGATCAGCCCGGTGAGAAAGCGGCGGTTGGTCGAAATCGGCTGTGTGGTCACGGCGTCATCATTGGGTGTGTGGGCGGGCGTCGGCCCGCGGAACAGGGCGACGATAGCGTTTCGCGCTTCTAACACAATTACTCATTTATGCTAGAAACATAACATCATGTTATTTTTTTGCGGACCCGCGGGGCCGGCTTCCGTGGCGGCCGGCCCGGCTCGACGGCGCGCATTTCGGAGCGCAGGCAGTCGATGAAGTGCTCGATATGCAGCGACAGCGGCGCGCCGCGTTTGACCGCGACATAGGTGTCGAATTTGGTCGGCTCGGCGATCCGCAAAAGTTCAATGCCCGGATATCCGCCATGCGCGACGGTGAATTGATCGATCACCGCGATGCCGAGCCCGGCCTTGACCAGCGCGCAGACCGTGGTGCCGAACCGCGCCCGGATGGTAATGTCGTAGGCCAGATTTTCGCGGGCGAAGATTTCGGCCATCACCCGTCCATAGGGATCGTTGGGATCGATCCCGATCAGCGGATAGCACACGATCTCCGCTGCCGAGACCTGCTTGCGGCCGCTCAATTCGTGGCCCTCGGGCACGATGCAGAACAATTCGCCCGATGCCAGGGGCATGAAGTCGAGGCCGGGATGGTCGAGCCGGTAGCTCATGGCGACGCAGTCGCCCTTGCCGAGCATCAGATAGTCGATCGCTTCCTCGATCTTGAGGATGTTGATGTCGATGCGCAGTTCGGGATAGCGCCGCCGCACCCGCTCGATGGCGCGCGGCACCATGACCTGCGAAATGCTCGGCACCGAGCCGATGCGCAATTCCGACAGCGCGCCACGCCCGATCTTGGAAATGATCTCGGTGAGGTCGTCGACCTTTTTGTAGACGCCGTTGATCTGCTCGAAAATGGTCTGGGCTTCCGGGGTCGGAAAATAGCGTCCGTTCTGGCGCTGGAAGAACCGGATCCCGAGCGACTTCTCGGTATATTTGACCAGCCTGGAGATGCCGGGCGCCGACACGTTGAGAAGCTTGGCCGCGCCGCCAATGGTGCCCGTCACCATGACGGCCCGCACCACCTCGACCTGGCGCAACGTCATCATGGGGCAACTCCTTGACCATGCACCGGGCTCGTAGCCGAGCCGGACGCCAGCTTTAACGGCTTATCGGTGGGGTTCGCAATCCATCTTGGGGCGGGCCTCGCCGATCCCATTGAACCATCGGGGACCTCGGGACGACGACGATAGAGCCGGCCCGCTCGCTCCGGAGATACCGTCATGGGCAAACTGCAACTCATCTTTGCGTCGATTGGTCTTTCTTTCTGTTCGGCCTTCCCGGGCATCCTGCCCGCCCATGCCGCGGCCGAAACCGACGAGGCCGGGCGCGCCTGCTATGGACCCCTCACCATTCCGGAGGCGACGATCGCCAGTTGCTCCTCCGTGATCGATTCCGGTACCGTCGGCGGCCGGCAGCTCGCGATCGCCTATTCCCAGCGCGGCTATGCCCGTACGCTCAAGCGCGCCCTTCCCGAGGCCGAAAAGGACCTCGACGAGGCGATCAGGATCGCTCCGGATGTTGCGGAGGCCTATATCAACCGCGCCAATTTCTGGACCGTGAGCAAGAAGCCCGAGCGCGCCTTGGCCGATGCCGAACAGGCGATCCGTCTCAATCCCGATCTGCCGCTGGCCTATTTCGTCCGCGCCGGTGCGGCGCTGAATCTCGGCCAGTATGATCGCGCCATTGCCGATTACACCGAGACGATGCGGTTGCGGCCAAGCGGGGCCGCCAGCGTCTACGGGCCGCGCGCCGTCGCCTATCACCGCAAGGGCGACGAGGCGCATGCGGTGGCCGATTACAGCGAAAAGCTGAAAGCCGAGCCGAACGATGTCGGCACGCTGCTCAACCGCGGCGACGCGCTGCGCAACATGAAGGACATGAAAGGCGCCGGCGCCGACTACAGCGAGGCGATCCGGCTCCAGCCCGACAATCCCGGCGGCTGGAAGGGACGCGGCTTCATCCGGCTGTCGACACAGGATTTCGACGGCGCGGTGGCCGATTTCACCGAAGCCATTCGCTTGGCTCCCAATGAGGGCGCCGTCTACCTCAACCGCGGCGCGGCGCTGACGCTGATCAAGCAAACTGCCCGCGCGCTGGCCGACGACGACATGGCGATCCGTCTCGAACCCAACCATCCGCTCGGCTACGTCAATCGCGGCCAGACCTTGAACGATCTGGGCGATCGCGTCGCGGCCGTCAACTCGATCAACAAGGCGTTGCAACTCGCTCCCGGGTTTCCTCCGGCGGTCGATCTCTTGAAGAAGATCGGCAGCACGAACGGAAAAGGCCGCAAGCCGGCAGCTGAGCCTTCACCCGAGGCGGCAAAACGCTATTTCGCGCTATGCGCCTTCCCGATCACCGATGTCGGCCCCAACCATGAGGGCATCGACCGCGTCATCGACGCCTGCACCGCGCTGATCAATTCGAAAGGCGGCAGCAATGAAAACCGTGCGCTGGTTCATCTGCAGCGCGGCAGCATGTATCGGCGGCTGGGCAAATACGAGTTGGCGCTGGCGGATTTCAGCGAATCCCTTCGCTACGATCCGCAATCCGCATTGGCCTACACCGGTCGCGGCAACGCCTATCGGGGCCTGCGACAGCTCGAGCAGTCGATCGTGGATCACACCGAAGCGCTCCGCCTGAAGCCGGACGATGCCGCTTCCTACAACAATCGCGGCAACGCCTGGCAGGATCTCAAGAACGACGACCGCGCCATCGCCGATTACGACATGGCCATCAAGTTCGATCCCAATTACGCCTCGGCCTACTACAACCGCGGTAATTCGCGCGCTGAAGCCGGTGACAAGGACGGCGCCATGGCGGATTATCGTCAGGCCTCAAAACTCAATCCCTCGCTGAAGCAGGCGACGGAGGCGCTGCAGCGGATCGAGACGAAGCTGTAGAAGTGCGAGCCTTGCGCGTGACAGGGTTGGAGATCGTCGCCACTGACGCGGCGACGATCCGTCGATGCGTTACTTGCTGGCCGCGGCCACGGCAGGCACGGTCACCATGCGGCGGTCGAGAATGAGGTAGGCGCCGCCGGCGACCACGATCCCGAACAACCAGCTCAGATCGGCTCCACCAAGCAGGTTGATGGAAATCGGTCCCTGCAGGGCGGGAACGAGGCCGTCCTGTACCGACCAGGTGGCGATCAGGCCCAGGATGAACGCGATCATGCCGCTCCAGTTGATATCGCCATAGACGCTGGTTTCCGGCGAGCGGTAGAGTTCGGCGACGTCGATCTGGCCTTTGCGTTTGATGAAGAAGTCGGCCAGCACCACCCCCGCCCACGGGCTCATCCACATCAGCAGGCTGATCATCCAATTGTCGAACGCCTTGGCGAATGAGGGCGCGGAGAGGAAGTAGATCGTCACCAGATAACCGGCGATGCCCACGATCAGCGCTAGCGCGGTTCGCGACAGGCGCAGCCCCATGCTGAGCGCAGCCAGCGCCGCCGAATAGACGTTCAGGATATTGCTGGCGATCGGGCCGTGCAGCACCATCAGCAGCACCAGCACGCTGGCGAGACCACCGAACACGGCGCTGACCATCTTGGCCGGATCGGTGTCGAGCGTGACGCTGGCGATGGTCGCGCCGAGGATGGCAAGCCACACCGAGGGCACGAACATGCCGATGTAGCTATACCAGAACACCTGCTTCGAGGAGACGCTGCGCGGCACGAAACGCGAATAGTCCGAAGCCCAGGTCACCCACGAGATTCCCCAGCCCACGCCGATCGCTGTCATCAGCAGCGACAGCATCGCGAGGTGGGCGCCGGGCGGCAGCGATGTGGTCAGGTTCCAGTTCACGACGCCGGGCCGGCTCCAGGCCAGAACGCTCATCAGCACCATGATGGCGACGGTCGCCGGCACGGTATATTTCTCGAAGGTGCGGATCGCATAAAAACCGTAGATCCCGATCAGCACCTGCACGACCATCACGACGGTCATGACGATGAAGTTCACGATCCAGGTGTCGGGAATGCCGAACTGGCTGAGAATGGCGACCGAGATCTTGACCGGGAAGTAGGTGTTCACGCCGATCCAGCCGAGCGTCATCAGGAACATCAGCGCGCTCGGCAGATACGCGCCGCGACGGCCGAACGCGGAGCGGCTCAGCACCATCTGGTTGACGCCGGTTTTGTGGCCCATCACCGTGAAGGCGGCGAATATCGCGCAACCGATGATATTGCCGAGGACGATGACGGCGATGGTCTCCCACAGGCCGAGCTTGAGAATGATGCCGAGCGCGCCGAGCGCCCAGTTCACCGGCGCAATATTGGCCCCGGCCCAGATCCACATCTGCTGTGGTCCGGTGGAGTCCCGGTCGGCGTCCGGAATAGGTTCGATGCTGTGAATGTCGGCCCGCAACTCGGAATTTGTCATGCTCGCCCCCGTCATCAAAGATCATTGCTAAGAAAAACGAAGCAAAAGCCGTACCAGCAAGGCGCAGCAAGAAAGCGATCAGAGGCCTTGATCGGCCCGCATACCAAGAATGAAGAGCAGTGAACGGCGTGACGATGATTGGATTCCTTCGCACAAATTGCTGCGAGGCCCGATCCGCCGATGTGCGGATGACCTTGCGGATGGCCATCTCGATCGCGCCGATCGCACCGCGCGATCCCGTGACGGCGCCGTTCGTACTTGCCTTCCCTGAGGCAGCTTTGATTATTTGATAGTCATTTTGCGGCGCAGCGGTTGCCGTGCAGGGTCGTTCACCATGTCAGCAGTGCTGTCGTGATTGGCGTTATCGGCAACGATGCGTTGCATCAGCGCGATGAAAACCGTTTGTTCCGCCTTGGTCAGATGGCCCAGCGTCGCGCGATGCGCTTGCCGCGCGGAGCTCTCGATCTTGCCGAGCAAGGCCGCGCCGGCCGCCGTCAGTTTGCAGGCGCGGGCGCGCCGATCGTCCCGGCTGATCACGCGCTCGACCAGTTTTCGCGCCGCCAGCCGCTTCAGCGCGCCAGTCGTCGTGGTGCGATCCAGAGCAATATCAGAGGCTAAGGTGGTCTGATCGGCGGTTCCGCGCACCGCCAGCGCCGACAACAGGCTGTATTGCAGCGGTGTCATTTCGAAGCTGCCGCAAGCTTCCTGGAACAGGGCGACGTGGATCTGGTGCAGGCGGCGGATCAGAAATCCCGGCCGTTGCGGCAGCGGCCACGGTTCGTGTGCAGGTGTGGTCCGACGCTTTTGGGCTCTCTGCAACGCGCTTCTCCGGCTACCTGCGGCCTCGCGTAACCGGGTTTTGCCAGCCATCGCGCTGCATCAATTTATGGCATGCTCTTTGCTTTTGTAGCATATTGTAAAATACGAAGTATGCTTCGCATTTAGGCAGAGCGGGCAAAAGCTGAAGTCACCGCTCGCCGGCGGATCAAAGGAGATCGACCATGTCAATCAGTGCCACATTCGACCTGCTGCTGCGCGGCGGGCGCGTCATCGACCCGGCCAGCGGCATCGATGGTATGAAGGATATCGCCATTCGCAACGGCAAGATTGCCGCCGTGCAGTCGGATATCCTGCCGACCAGTGCCCGGGAAGTCGTCGACGTGAGCGGCAAGATCGTGCTGCCCGGTCTGATCGACACCCATGCCCATGTTTATCAATATGTCAGCGGCCGCTTCGGCATGAATCCCGACATGGTCGGGGTGCAGTCCGGCGTCACCACGCTGGTCGATCAGGGCGGTCCGTCCTGCATGACGCTGCCGGGCTTTCGCCATTTCATCGCCGAGCGGGCCAAGTCGCGGGTCTACGCGTTCCTGTCGGCCTATCTGGTCGGCGGGCTGGAAGGGCATTTCTATCCCAACCTCTACAGCCCCGACGGGGTCGATATCGACGCCACCGTGAAGGCCGCCACAGCCAATCTCGATCTGGTGCGCGGCATCAAGGCCCATGCCGAGATCGGCGGTTTCGCGCGCTGGGGCATTCGGGTGCTGGAAATGGCGGCCGAGATCGGACGCCGCGCCGATCTGCCGGTCTACGTACATTTCGGCCAGCTCTGGGGCCTGCCGGAGAGCGGCACCAATGGCGAGGATGTCGATACGATCCTGGAGCGCGTGATTCCGCTGTTGCGGGAGGGCGACGTGCTGGCGCACCCGTTCACGCGGCATCCCGGCGGTTTCGTCAATCGCGAGGGCGAAGTGCATCCGGTGATCAGCGCCGCGCTCGATCGCGGGCTGAAGGTCGATGTCGGTCACGGCAGCCACTTCTCCTATCGGCTGGCCAAAAAGGCCATCGCGGCCG
This sequence comes from Tardiphaga sp., assembly GCA_028290765.1. Next base: position 7,788 of record JAQGJF010001094.1, on the reverse strand, counting down.
GCATCATTCCGACCACGCTCGGCGCCGATATTCATGGCTACAACACCCACGTGCCGGCGCCGGCCGGCACGCCCGATCAGCATGAGGACGACGAGAATCATCCGTTCGCCGGTCAGGCCAAGTTCAGCCTGGTCCAGGCGATGAGTTCGATGATGGCGCTGGGACTGACCCTGGAGCAGGTGGTGCCGATGGTGACCTCGCATCCGGCGCAGATGCTCGGCCTGTCGAGCGAAATCGGTGCGCTCAAGGTCGGCATGGAGGCCGACGTCTCGGTGATCGCCGAGAAGCCCGGACGTTTCGTGCTGCGCGACAACGAGAATACCGAAGTGATCGCGGACCGGCTGCTGCAGCCGGCGTTCTGTCTGCGCGCCGGCGTCCGCCACGACGCCGTTGCTTCGATTCTGCCGCAAGCGGTGGCTGCCTGACGCGTCCACCCATCCGTTCGGTTCGGACGCAGGAGTCTCGATAGTGCGCAATGAGCGCGATTTTTCCGACATGACGGTTGCCGGCGCCGGGCAGGGCGTCGGCGCGCGGCTGCCGCGCAAGGAAGACGATCGCCTGATGCGCGGGCGCGGCCAGTTCGTCGCCGATATTCGCCTCGCCGGGTTGCAGGACGTCGCCTTCGTTCGCAGTCCGGTGGCGCATGCGCGGATCAAGGCCATTCACGTGCCGGAGCGTTTTCGCGATGTGGTGTTCACCGCGGCCGACCTGGTCGGGGTGAAGCCGATCCGTGCCGTATCTGGCCTGCCGGGCTTCAAGATTTCGGAGCAGCCGGTACTGGCGACCGAAAAAATACGGCAGGTCGGTGAGCTCGTCGCGATGTGCGTGGCTCCGACCCGGGCCGAGGCCGAGGACATCGCGGCGTCGGTCACGCTCGATCTCGAAGAGCTTCCGGCCGTTCATGACATGCTCGCGGCGCGGGAGCCGGGATCGGCGCTGGTTCACGAGCATTGGGGCGACAACGTTTTCCTGGAAACCAATTTCGAGGTCGATATCACCTCGGCGCTCAACGCGCCGATCGAGGTGACGCGCGAGATTTCGACCGCGCGGCAATGCATGTCGCCGCTGGAGGGCCGCGGCGTGGTCGCCAGCTTCGACCATCGGCTCGACCAACTCACGCTGCATAGTGGCGCCCAGATGCCGCACATCGTGCGCAACGGGCTTTCCGATTGCCTCGGCATGGACCAGGGCCGGATCCGGATCGTTTCTCCCGATGTCGGCGGCGGCTTCGGCCACAAGGGCATTCTGCTGCCGGAGGAAGTCTGCCTCTCCTGGTTGACGATGCGGAGCGGTCATCCGGTGCGCTGGATCGAGGATCGCCGCGAGCATCTCACCGCCAGCGCCAATTGCCGCGAGCACCACTACAAGATCACCGTCTATGCGGACCGCGACGGAAAACTGCGCGGCATCGATTGCGAGGCCACGGTCGATTCCGGTGCCTATTCGTCGTATCCGTTTTCGGCATGCCTGGAGGCGGCGCAGGTCGCCAGCATCCTGCCCGGCCCCTATCTGATGCCGGCCTATCGCTGCCGCACTTTTTCGGTCGCCACCAACAAATGCCCGATCCTGCCCTATCGCGGCGTAGCGCGCACTGGCGTCTGTTTTGCGCTGGAGATCATGCTCGACGCGGTCGCCGTCGCCGCGGGACTGGAGCCCGGCGAGGTTCGGCTGCGCAATCTGGTGCAGCCGGAGCAGATGCCGTTCGACAACATCACCAACAAGCATTTCGACAGCGGCGACTATCCGCAAGCGATGCAGCGCGCCATGACGATGATCGATGTCGGCGGCGTTCGCGCGCGCCAGCGCAAGGGCGAGACCGATGGCCGTCTGATCGGCGTCGGCCTGTCGATCTATTGCGAGCAGGCTGCGCACGGCACCTCGGTCTATGCCGGCTGGGGCATTCCGATGGTGCCCGGTCATGAACAGGCCACCGCGCGCCTGACGCCGGACGGCGGCCTCGAACTGCGGGTCGGCGTGCATTCGCACGGCCAGGGCATGGAAACCACGATGGCCCAGGTCGCGCATGAAATGCTCGGCGTCGACGTGGCCAAAGTCCGCCTCGTGCATGGCGATACCGCGATGACGCCGTATTCGACCGGCACCTGGGGTTCGCGATCGATGGTGATGGCCGGCGGCGCGGTGGCAACCGCGTGCCATGAACTCGGCGAGCGCGCCAAAAAAATCGGCGCCAAGTTGCTGCAGCTCGATCCGGCCGACGTGGTGTTGCAGGCCGGCGAGGTGAAGGGCGCCAGCGGCAGCGTGACGCTCAAGGAGATCGCGCACACCTGGTATCGCCGGCCGCAGGACCTGCCGCCGGATGTCGATCCGGGCGGGCTCGAGGCGACCACAGGCTACAAGCCGCAGCGCGATTCCGGCACCTTCAGCTATGCAGCGCATGCCGTGATCGTTGCCGTCGATCCCGATCTCGGCGACGTCGAAATCCTCGATTATGCGATCGTCGAGGACGGCGGCGTGCTGGTCAATCCGATGATCGTCGATGGCCAGATTTTTGGCGGCCTTGCGCAAGGCATCGGCACGGCACTCTACGAAGAAATGCCGTTCGACGGCGCCGGGCAGCCGCTCGCCACGACGTTGGCCGATTATCTGCTGCCGGGTCCGACCGAAGTGCCGGCGCCGCGGCTCGAGCACATGGAGACGCCGTCGCCCTACACCAAATTCGGCGTCAAGGGCATCGGCGAGGGCGGCGCCATCGCGCCGCCGGCGGCGATCGCCAACGCGGTCAACGATGCCCTACGCCCGCTCGGCGTCGAGCTGCTGCATTCGCCGATCACGCCGCACCGCATCGTCGAAGGCATCCTGGCGGCGCGCGCCGCGGAAAGGCCGGCGGCATGAAACCGGCTCCCTTCGCCTATGAGCGCCCCCGCGACCTGCAGGCCGCGCTTGCCGCGATGGCCGGGAGCGGCGGCGCCATCAAGATCATGGCCGGCGGCCAGTCGCTCGGCCCGATGCTGAATCTGCGGCTGGTCGCGCCCGACCTCATCGTCGACATCTCAGGGTTGGCCGAGCTGAAGCATGTCGAACGCAGCGGCGACGACCTCGTGATCGGCGCCTGCGTCACCCATGCCGATATCGAGGATGACCGGATTCCGGACGTCACGCGGGGCGCGATGCGGCGCGTGGCCGGCGCCATCGCCTACCGCGCGGTGCGCAACCGCGGCACCATCGGAGGGTCGCTGAGCCATGCCGACCCGTCGGCGGACTGGATCTCGGCGCTGTCGGCGCTCGGCGCCACGCTGACGCTGCGCAGCCTGGGTGGCAGCCGCAGCGTCGCCATGAGAGCCTTCATCGTCGGCGCGCTCGAATCCGTTCTCGAGGCCGGCGAGATGATCGAGGCGGTACGCGTTCCGACGATGCGCGCGTCGGCGCGCTGGGGCTACGTCAAGGCCTGCCGCAAGACCGGCGAATTCGCCCACGCGATCGGCGCGGTGCTGATCGATCCGGACGCAGGTTCCGCGCGCGTGGTGATCGGCGCGCTGGACGCCGCGCCGATCGTCCTGGAAGATACGGCCGCGCTGTTCGGCGGCCGTATCACGAGCGACTTTAACAAACGTTTCGACGGCCGCGTCGCGGATGCCGTTCTCGCCAAGGCCGGGATCGGCAATGCCGCCGACCGCCACATTCGCGTCGCCGTGCTGCGCCGCGCCGTTGCGGAGGCCGCGGCATGAACAGGGTTGAGCTCACGGTCAACAACCGCGCCGTCCAGGCCGCCGTCGAGCCGCGCACTCATCTGGCCGATTTCCTGCGCGATGAGCTGGATCTCACCGGCACCCATCTCGGCTGCGAGCACGGCGTCTGCGGTGCCTGCACGCTGTTGCTCGACGGCCTGCCGGCACGCTCCTGCATCACTTTTGCAGTGGCGTGCGACGGCGCCGATGTCACCACCATCGAAGGCCTCGACGACGACGAGATCGCGGGCGAGCTGCGTGCCGCATTTACCCGCGAGCACGCCTTGCAATGCGGCTATTGCACCCCGGGCATGCTGATCTCGGCACGTGACCTGGTGCGGCGTCTGCCTGATGCCGACGAGCAACGCATCCGGGTCGGGCTGAGCGGCAATCTGTGCCGCTGTACCGGCTATGTCGGTATCGTGCGCGCGGTGCAGTCGGTGATCGACGCCCGCCGCGCGCGGGACATCGCGCCCGAGCTCGGCGCGGGACGCACGATTTTGGGCCCGGCCGGTTCGGGTCGTGCCCGCCTATCGGCTGCGACGCCCCAACAGGCGCGGCCCGCTGCCGCCGCATCGTCCGCCATCGATGCCGGCGTGAACATCGGCGCGATCCCTGACTTCGTGCCGGCCACCGTGCTCGAACAGCATTTTATCGTGGCGCATTCGGCGCAGCGTGTGTTCGAGCTGTTCGGCGACGTCGCCAGTGTCGCCGCTTGCCTGCCTGGTGCGTCATTGACGGGGACACCGACGCCGGAGCGCGTCGATGGCGCGATCCATGTCAAGATCGGTCCCATTTCGGCCAATTTCCTCGGCGCCGCTCGCATCGAGCGCGATCTCTTGACGTTGTCGGGCCGCATCGTCGGTATCGGCAGCGACCGTCGCAGCCGGTCCGCGACCCAGGGTGAAATCCGCTACCGGCTGCTGCCGATCGAAGCGGGGGCCGCGACCCGCGTCGAATTGTCGATCGGCTACAGCCTGAGCGGAATGCTGGCGCAAATCGGCCGCGCCGGGCTGGTTCGCGATCTGGCCGCCCGGTTGATTGCGAGTTTCGCCGCCAATCTCGATCGGCGTCTTTCAGGAGACGCATCGACGGTGCCGGTCACGGAATTGAATGGGGTTTCGCTTGTCTTCGCGGTGCTGCGCGAGCGAGCGGCGAGTTTGTTTCGCCGGCTCTCGGGAAAGTCCGGGGACGGCGCGTGAGGAATCGACGTTCGCGCAACAGGCGGAACGGCGAGGTTTGGACTACGCATGTTTCAACAGCGTCAGATTGGAGAACCACATGACACGAATGTTCAAAGCTGCGCCGGCGATCGCGCTGGCGCTCGCCCTGACGGGCGGCGCCGCCAACGCGCAAATCAAGATCGGCGTCAATGAACCCCTGACCGGCGCCTTCGCCGCATCGGGCACCTATGTCGTCAACGGCGCCAAGATCGCCGCCGATGAAATCAACGCCAAGGGCGGCGTGCTCGGCCAGAAGATCGAACTCATCATCGAGGACAACAAGAGCAATCCGACCGAGGCCGCCGCGGTCGCGGAAAAACTGATCACCCGCGACAAGACCCCGATCATGATGGGCGCCTGGGGCTCCAGCCTGACGCTCGCGGTGATGCCCAAGCTGCAGGAATACGAAACCGCGATGATCGTCGAGACCTCCTCGGCCGGCAAGATCACCACCTCGGGCAATCCCTTCGTGTTCCGCATCTCGCCGCCATCCGCGGTCGAGGCGGCGGCGTTCAAGGGCATCGTCGACAAGCTCGGCTTAAAGAAGGTCGATTTCCTGGTCATCAACAATGACTGGGGCCGCGGCACCGCCGAGGATTTCAGCAAGATGATGAAGGACAAGGGGATCACCATCGGCCTGGTCGAGACCATGGACCAGTCGGCGCAGGACATGAGCGCGCAACTGGCCAAGATCAAGGCCTCTGACTCCGAAACCGTCATCCTGACCACCGCGGTGGATCAGCTCACGCTGATCTTCAAGCAGGCGGCGGCGATCGGCCTGAAGAAGCGCATCATTACCACTGGCGGCTCGCAGAATCCGGACCAGATCATCGCGCAGGCCGGCGCGGCGGCCAACGACACCATGCACCTGACCACCTTCCTGCCGTGGTTCCCCGACAAGACGCCGAACCCGGAAGCCACCAACTACTTCATCAGCGAGTGGAAGAAGCGCGGCTTTCAGTTCGCCGGCGTGACCGAGAGTTTCCGCGGCTATGACGGCATCCGCACCGCTGTGGCCGCCATCGAGAAGGCCGGCAAGGCCGAGCCGGCGGCGATCAAGGCGGCGCTGTGGGACATCAACGTCAAGGGCCTCAACGGCGACATCGTGTTCAAGAAGTCCGGACCGGCCGGCCAGGAAAGCGGCCAGAGCATGCCGAACGTGTATCTGATCGAGATTGTCGACGGCAAAGTCGGCATGAAGACGCTCTGATCTCGACAATAAAATACACCGGGCTCGCGGGATCGGACCGCGAGCCCGGCCTCGTTTTCAATTGAGAGCAAACCTTGAACGAACTGCTGCAGCATCTGATCAACACGCTGGTTCTCGGCGGCACCTATGCGCTGCTCGGGATCGGCCTGACGCTGATCTTCGGCATCATGAATGTGGTGAATTTCACCCACGGTATTCTCTACACTTTCGGCGCCTACATGATGTTCATCGTGGTGCACCAGTTCGGCGTCAATTTCTTTCTCGCCATTCCCATCGCCATCGCCGCCGGTTGGCTGCTCGGCGCTATAATCGAATTGCTGCTGCTGCGGCCGCTGCGCGGTTCCGACATCGATACCACGATGCTGGTGATGATCGGCGCCTGGATCGCGATGCAGTCCGGCGCGCTGTGGATCTGGGGCGGCGTGGCCAAATCGGTGTCAAATCCCTTTCCCGATGCACCGCTGGTGCTGGGGCCGGTCTCGGTGTCCTGGATCCGCCTGTTCGTGCTCGCCGCCGCGGCGCTGCTGATCGTGATTTCCTATTCGTTGATCAACCGCACCAAGCTCGGACGCGCGATGCGCGCGACCTTTCAGGACCCCGACACCGCGGCCCTGATGGGCGTCAATGTCGGCTGGATCTACACCTCGACCTTCGCCATCGGCTCGAGCCTCGCGGCGGCGGCGGGCGCGCTGCTCGGGCCGGTCTATGTAGTGTTCCCGCAGATGGGCGACCTCGCCGCCGTCAAGGCGTTCGCCATCGTGATCCTGGGCGGGCTCGGCAACATCACCGGCGCCGTGATCGGTGGCTTCATCCTGGCGCTGGCCGAGGAACTCGGCGCCGGCTATGTCTCTTCCGGTTACCGTGACGCGATGGGGTTTTTGATCATCATCGCGGTGCTGATCTTCAAGCCGACCGGGTTGTTCGCGCGGGCGGAGCGCGTCGGATGAAACGGATTGCCGCGCTGCTTTGTCTGTTCGCGTTCGCGTCGGTGCCGCTGTGGCTGCGCGATCCGTATCTGCTCAATGCGCTGATCACCACCGGCATCTTCATCATCGGCGCCATGAGCCTCAATCTGCTGCTCGGTTTCACCGGTCAGCTCAGCCTCGGCCACATCGCCTTCTTCGGCATCGGCGCCTATGTCTCGTCGCTCACTGCGCTCGGCTTCGATGTCAATCTGTTCGGCGATTTTCACATCGTGCATGTGCCGTGGCCGCCGATTGTGGGCTTCGTGCTGGCGATCCTCATTTCGGGCCTCTGCGGATATCTGGTCGGCCGGCTCTCGTTCCGGGTGCGCGGCGCCTATTTCGTGATCGTGACCATCTCCTTTGCCGAAGTGGTGCGGCTGGTGGCGCTGAACTGGGTTGAGCTCACCCAGGGGCCGTTGGCCCTCACCAATATTCCGCCGATCACGATCGGGCTGCCGGGCGTCGGCGAGCTTTTGCTGCGCACCAAGCTGCAGAACTATTATCTGGTGCTGGCGGTCGCGGCGATTTCCTATCTCCTGACCGCGCGGCTGGTGCATTCACATTTTGGCCGCGCCATGCGTGGCCTGATGGAAAACGAGACGCTGGCGGTCGCCGTCGGTATCGATGTCACCCGCACCCTGACCCTGGCGGCGGTGATCTCGGCCGGCATCGCCGGCGCCGCCGGCAGTCTCTATGCGCACTAC